>JBBQUC010000168.1:0-7970 GCA_038212815.1 Cytophagales bacterium | reverse complement strand
TATTTTTACGGTCAAATTACTTACCGTAACCGTAACCTCATTCATGCACACAAAGAACGTACAGGCACAGGCTGCTTCTGCTGCTCTCAATCCACCGGCTACTCCGCTCATTACCATCGATCCCTACACCAGCATCTGGTCATTTGGCCCCGAATTGGCTGGGCAACCCACCCGCCACTGGACAGGTCGTCCGCAGCAACTCAATGGACTGGTTCGGGTAGATGGCCGTACGTACCGCTTTATGGGGAACCCTACCCTGGCAGGCGAAACCGTGATTCCGACGGCGCAGGGAATGCCCTATCCGGCCAAATTTATGACCGAAAACCCTGCCGAAAACTGGAACAAACCGGGTTTCGACGATAGCCACTGGCATACTGGGCAGGCTACCTTTGGATCCCGTGAGAGTGACCTCACCAAATGGACTTCCCACGATATTTGGGTGCGCCGGGAGGTGATCCTGAACCAAGTGCCAGAAGGCAATTTGCTGGTCAACGCCATCTATAACGATAACTACGAGTTGTTTGTCAATGGCGAACGGCTGGCTGGGGTGGCCGGCGTATCGCCTAACTACGAACTGACCGCCACCAGTCGCCGGGCTAAAGATGTGCTGAAACCCGGTAAAAACATCCTGGCGTTCCATAGCCAGAATTTCAGCGGGCCGGGCTTTGTCGATTTGGGCCTGCTTACCGAGCAGGAAATGCCCATGCCCGTAGCTACCCAAACAGCCCACCGTATGTCGGCCACACAGTCGGAATACCAGTTTGCCATAGCAGGGGTCGAACTGACGGTAACCTTCCTGGCACCGCTGCTCATGGATAACCTCGACGTACTGTCGCGCCCGGTGCAATACCTGACCTACCGGGTGCAGGCTACCGATGGCAAAGCGCATAGTGTAGAACTTTATACCGATGCCGCATCGGACATGGCGGTCGATTCGCCCGCGCAGCCGGTTGTCTGGCGACGGGGGAGCGTGGGCAGTAAGCCCGGCCAGAAACTAAACTGGATGCGTGTAGGCACTGCTGAGCAACATATACTGGGCCGCAAAGGCGATAACGTCCGGCTCGATTGGGGATATCTGTATGTAGCCGCTCCGGCTAATGCCCATACCAGCCACCGGATTGGCACCCTGGCCGGTACCATGAACCAGTTTGTGCGGGATGGCCACGTGTCCGACATCCGCCAAGGGGGCCGCCCAAGCCTGGCCACCGACTCGCTGACGGTACTGGCTACCTCCTTTGATTTAGGAACGGTATCGGCCAAATCGGTAGAACGGCACCTGCTGCTGGGCTACGATGACCTGAAATCGATTGAGTATTTTCAGCAGCCGCTGAATGCCTGGTGGCGACGCTACGACGGGGCTACCAAAGGAGATGCCTCCATTGAGCAGGCTCTGCTCGCTGCCGAAACCGACTATACCGGGCTAAAAGTCAAGTGTGCTGCGTTTGACCGAGAACTACACGACGAGTGCCTGAAAGCGGGTGGGCAAACCTACGCCGATATTTGCATACTGGCCTACCGGCAGGCCATTGCCGCCCACAAACTGGTGGCAGGCCCGGATGGTAAGCCCCTGTTTTTCTCGAAAGAGAATTTTAGTAATGGCTCCATCGGCACGGTGGATGTAACCTACCCTTCGGCCCCACTGTTTCTGCGGTACAACCCCACCCTGCTGAAAGGCATGATGGACCCCATTTTTTATTATTCGGAAAGTGGCCGCTGGAACAAACCCTTTGCCGCACACGATGTGGGCACCTACCCCATTGCCAACGGCCAAACCTACGGCGAGGATATGCCCGTGGAGGAGTGTGGCAACATGCTGATTCTGACCGCTGCCATTGCTCACCGCGAGGGTAATGCCGAGTATGCCCGCCTGAACTGGCCCACGTTGACTACCTGGGTAGAATACCTGAAAAAAGAGGGCTTCGACCCGGCCAACCAACTCTGTACCGATGATTTTGCCGGGCATATTGCCCGCAACGCCAACCTGAGTATAAAGGCCATTATGGGGATTGCGGGCTATGGGTATCTGGCCGGAAAACTGGGGGATAAAACCACCGAAGACACCTACCTGAAACTAGCCCGTGACCTGGCCCGGCAGTGGATGGTGCTGGCTGCCAATGGGAGCGATCATTACAGCCTGACATTTGAGAATGGCAGCGGTCAACCGTCAGGTACCTGGAGTCAGAAATATAATTTAGTTTGGGATAAGCTCCTGAACCTGAATATCTTTCCGCATGAGGTGATCCAGAAAGAAATTGCCTTTTACCTGACCAAACAAAACGCCTTTGGCTTGCCGCTCGACAGCCGCCGAACCTACACTAAATCAGACTGGATTGTCTGGACAGCTACCCTGGCCGACCGGCGCGAAGACTTCGACGCGCTGATTGCGCCCGTGCTGAAGTTTGCCAGCGAAAGCCCCGACCGGGTGCCGCTCAACGACTGGCACGAAACTACCAACGGCCACCGGGTTGGGTTCCAGGCCCGCTCGGTAGTGGGGGGCTATTTTATTAAGCTACTGGATAAGTAGCCTGCCAGAGCCAGGAGTCGATATGGCTTTAAAAAACTCCTTATCTTGGGGCCGAATAGCGCGAGTTATTCGGCCCTTCTTTACCTGCTTTATGCCAATACTTACTAAAGAACCTGCGCAATCTTTTCTGCAACGCCTTTTAGATGCCTCTCCTAACGGAATATTGGTGTTCGAGACCGTGCGGGATTCGCAAACGGGCACGTTCACTGACCTGCGGCTCACAGCAGCCAATACGCAGGCTACTCAGGTTATAGACCGCCCCGCAGAATTGCTCGTTGGGCAGTTGATGAGTCATATTTTTGCCAAAAGCAGTACGCCTGAGGGCCTTGCCCGTGCGATGCATGTGCTGGAAACGGGTAATCCCTTCACCTACGAAACAAAGGCGGTGCCACTCAACGGGGGCGAAGCCCGGTGGTACGAAGTAGCTATAACCAAACTAGACGATGGCCTGATGGTTACCTTTACGGATAGTACCGCCCGTAAACTGGCCGAAGAAGCCCTACAGGCACAGGCTAACCTGCTGGAGAGTGTATTTCACAACTCACTAATGGGCATGAGCGTACTCCAGGCCATTCGGTGCGATGCGGGCATTATTACCGATTTCAGGCTGTTGCGTATCAACGAAAAAGGATGCCAGTATGCCAACATGGTGGCTGCCGATGTACAAGGCAAAACGCTGCGCGATATTTACCCGCTTACGGATAGCTACGGGCTGTTTAACACACTCGTTGAGGTCTGCCAGACGAACCAGACCGTTGAACTGGAACAGTATTACCCCGACCTGAAGAGCTGGTATATCGTTACTATTAGCCCATTGAACGATGGGGCTGTAGTAGCCTATCAGGATATTACAGCCCGGAAACAGATTGAGCAGGCCTGGCAGCGGCAGTCCGACACGTTCCGGGGCGTACTCCGCTCGACTCTTAATGGACTGAATGTACTCGAAATTATCCGCGACCCGGCAGGCCAGTTAGTCGATCTTCGCTATGAATACATCAGTGAACAGGTACTGCACGATACGGGCCTGACCCGCGAGCAGTTTATTGGCACTACCGTACTGACCCTTTTCCCCGGCACCCGCCAGTCGCGTTTCTGGCCGGCCTTTGAAGCCATTGTGGCTACGGGCGAACCTCAGACTTTTGAAGAGCATTATCAGTTTGAGGGTTACGATAATTATATGATGTGCCAGATCACCCCGCTGGGTACCGACCGGGTAGTGAGTATCTACCAGAACATCAATGAGCTGAAACGCGCCCAGGCCGAGGCCCAGCAGCAGGCCGAATTGCTGGGAACTGTTGTTAATAACTCACCCACGGGTCTGGTGGTGTACCAAGCCGTTCGAGATGCCAGTGGGCAGATTATCGATTTTATTCATACCCTCAGTAACCCAACCAATAGTAAGATAACAGGCCGCAGTAACGAGGAACTGATTGGCCTGTCGTTGTTGGATCACTACCCGAGCAACCAACAAAATGGCCACTTCGATGCGCTGGTGCAGGTGGTCGAAACGGGAGAATCGCAACGGCGGTTACTCGACTACCGGGCGCATGGCATCAATGGCTGGTTCGATGCTCAATACTTAAAACAGGGCGATGGGGTGTTATTTACCTACCTCGATGTGAGCGACAGTCAACAGCACCGCCAACAACTTGAAGCCCTTAATGCCGAGTTGGTGCGATCTAATGAGTCGCTACAATCGTTTGCCTACGTAGCCAGCCACGATTTGCAGGAGCCACTCCGCAAAATTCTGGCGTTCGGCAACCTGCTGGAGCAACAGTTTAGCGAGTCGCTTCCCATTGATGCGCGAGATTATATTGGCCGAATGCAGGGAGCTGCCGAACGGATGTCGTTGTTAATCAAAGACCTGCTTGCCTACTCGCGGATTACCACCCACCGCGCCCCGACTCGACCAATCGACCTGACTAAAGTAATGACGGGGGTTCTGACCGATTTAGACCTGGCCATTCACGAGGCTGGGGCGAAGGTGCAGGTTGGAGTATTGCCCACCCTGCCCGGCGATGGGATTCAGCTACAGCAGTTATTCCAGAACCTGCTGAGCAACGCCATCAAGTTTCACAAATCCGGTACTACCCCGCTGGTTACCATCGAGTCGCAGATGGCAGCCCCTACCGATCTGCCCAGTGGGCTACAGCAGACGGGTAAAGCATACTATAAAATCAGCGTGGCCGATAATGGAATTGGGTTTGATGAAAAGTACCTCGACCGAATTTTTCAGGTATTTCAGCGGCTACATGGCAAAAGTCTGTTTGCCGGGTCGGGGGTGGGCCTGGCTATTACCCGGCGTGTGGCCGAGAATCATGGTGGGGCTATTACTGCCCGGAGTCAGCCCGGTCAGGGAGCTACATTTATCGTTTATTTACCCACTGCCTGAGTATGCCAAAATTAACGGCCCATGTTTACGAAACGCACGTTACCCTTTCCTTAGCGCAGGAGCTACTGGGCTGTACACTGGTGCATGACCTACCCGAAGGCCGCACCGCCGGGGTGATTGTCGAGACCGAAGCCTACCTGACGGGTGACCCTGCCTGCCACGCCTACCGCCGACAAACCCCCCGCAATGCCGCCATGTTTGGTCCGGCCGGTACGCTCTATGTCTATCAGATTTACAACCATTATAACTGCATCAATGTAGTGACCGGCCCGGTGGGCGTGGGAGAGGCCGTGCTGATTCGGGCTTTGGAACCGACCGAAGGAATAGACGGGATGGCTCATCGGCGCAACGAAGCCTATCAGACCGGTTTTGCCCGCTACCGCAACCGGCGCATCGACCCGGCCACGCCCACCGGTCTGCGCGACCTGGCCAACGGCCCCGGTAAACTCACCATTGCCCTGGGCATCAGTCGGGAGCGCGATAATGGGACTTCACTCACCACCGGGCCAATCTGGATTGAACCCTCTCTGACTTCACCCGGCGAGATGGTTACCACCACGCGCATTGGCATAACCCAGGGTGCTGAATTGCCCTATCGGTTTTACGTACGGGGCAACCGGTTTGTGAGCCGGTGGTGAGCCAGTAGCCACAGACTCAGAAAATCGCCTGTTTCAAATCTTTTTGGCCCCCAATTGCGTAGTATAGGCAAACGTTTGAAAAACCTATGCTTCGCTCCATTCAACTCCGCGCTGCGCTGGCCTTGCTGCTCAGCAGTCCCGTGTTTATAGGCTGTACAGCTGTTAAAGAAGTACCGCCCCAAATCACCCCGCTGGCATCGACAACCGTAACTACGCCTGCTTCATCGGCTACAGTCTCAACTGCCAAAACGGGGTATCGGCTGGGTCGGATTACCAACACCGAATCGGGTACGGTAACGGCGCAGCGGTTTTATTATGGCCCTGATAACCGGATTAGCTACACACTGTTTTTCGACACAAAAGACAGCCTGAATAGCGTCACAAAAACGACCTATGCCTACACGATGGCTGGTCAGTTGCAAAGCCGTGACTCTACCATCCGCTCGAAAGAAAATACGGCCCTGGGGTATCTCGTAGGGAGCCGGTTTACCTATACCTACGATGCTGCCGGTCGGCTCACCGAAATGCGCCGGTATGTGCAGTATGCTTCCGCACCTGGCGGAAGCGGTATGGATAATCTCAACAACGGCATTGTTTATACCTACGATGCGGGCGGGCGACTGATGCGAAAAACAGAAAACGGGTATCGGGTCAACAATCGGTTTGGTAGCAGCCCGGCGAGTATCAACGAGGTGACTTACACCTATAGCGCGGGGGGGCAGGTCAGCAAAATCAGCGGGGTGCAAACGGTCGATTCGGGCAATGGGCAATTTATGAAAGTGAGTCAGATGCAAAGCACCTTCGAGTATGATGCCAACGGCCAGCTAACCCGTCAGACCGATACCACCCCCGCCGGAAACGGCTCCAATATTGTGACCACCACCGACTACAGCTATATGGTTTCTAACTTTGCTTTTAACGGTAAAACGAACAACCTGCTCACCCAGAAAGTAGCCGCCAGCACCACCATTTTCCCCTACGTAGATGTGCCACCGAGCAAAACCACCGAGATCATGACGTTCGAGTATGAGTTGTACTGAGGTTACCGTATCAAACCGCTCATCATTTCGGTAAAATACGCCCCATTGTAGGGGCCGAACCAGTTCATGGTGCGGGTTTCGTAGGCATCTTTGTTGTAGTATCTATCAGGGGTGATGTACCCCACATACCCCCCATTGAAGCTGGTAACCAGCAGGTGTAGCCCGCGATGCCGGGCCAGGCTGAGCAGGGGTGGCATCAACTCGCCCGAAAAATCGCAGGGGGTAGCCAGCAGTAGGGTGTTGCCAATGCGCAGGGCTTTCAGGTCGGAGGGGAAATCGCCGTAGAGGGTTTTGAACAGCCAGGGGCGCACCGCCCAATTGCCCAGTACCCGTGCCTGTGGGTCGCGCAGGCCCAGCGGCAGGGTTCGCAGGGTCAGCGTACTGTCGGTCTTGAGCTGAAACCGGGTAAGGGTGGGTCGAATGTGGTTCATCAGGCTATCAGTGTACGAGTCGATGGCCAGCGTGGCTGTGGCACCGGCATGGTGCGGCCCCGTACTGCCCACTGCCCCGGCCAGAAACAGCGGAAAACTACCCGTTTCTTTCGCCAGCTTATCCACCAGCGCACCCGGATAATCGCGGCTTAGAAACTGGCTGGCGTTGGCATCCCAGATAGTAGCATGGCCCGCAAACGCACACAACAGGGCCGACTCGCCCGTGGCTTTCTGGAATTTCAGCATCCGCACCGGCCCATCTACGGGGTTGCCTTCCTGTAGCCGGTTATAGAGCAGGCTGGTGGCATCCACATCCTGATAGCCAACCTGCACGGGGGCTACCTGACGCTGGGCTGCGGCAATGGCTTGTAAAATGGTGTTGGTAATGTGCGTAACAATCCGGTCTTCATATGGCCCACTAAACAGATTCCCGACCAGGCCCGGTGCCCAGCCACCCAGGCTATTGTGCGAGTGAATGGCTCCAATGTAGAGATTCTCCCAGCGCAAACCCACTTCGGGCAGGCGTTTTTTGAGCTGTGCCGTTACCGTTGGCGGGGTAATGAGCAGGTCAAGGGCAACCAGGGCCACGCGCGTGCTGCCATTGTCGAGGGCTACCGCCCGCACCCATACCGAGTCGGTCACGGTAGTCCAATGCGCCCCCCGGCGTACGCCATACCCGCCGGTTGGGGTGGTATAGGCGGGGGTGAGGTTCACCTTTGCCCAGCCCGCCCGCAGCCCGGTTTGGGCGGGTAGGGGAGCGGGTAGTTGCGCCAGCAGTTGTTTCGTTTGGGTATAGTACGGCATTTGCCGGTACGGCGTATCGTCTATCGGAGCCAGGCTCACGGCCAGAAACAGGATAATCAGCACCAGTAGGGCCAGCACCAGTTGCCCCAGTACCTTCAGTATTTTCAGAATCATGCTGCAACTTACCCACAGCCCGCGAAG
>JBBQUC010000167.1:0-7976 GCA_038212815.1 Cytophagales bacterium | reverse complement strand
CAGCACAACGGGCAGGCTTAGGTAATTGAGGGTATCGAGACGTTTCATCGGGTGGCAAAATAACACGCTTTTCCGGCACAAAGCAGCATGATCGTCCAGAAAAGCTAGTTGACAACCAACCCATTCGATCAGCGTAAATGTATTCAGGATAATTTGGATAAATACCAAAATCCCGGTTACTTGCCCTCACAACCTACTGGAGCGTACTGAGCGAACCCTGCCAGCAAAAAAAGATGACTCGTAAGCCCCCACTTGACCATAGTACTTTTTCGTCGCCGTACCCTATTCACGAAACCCTGAACCGTTCACCCAATAACTAAAAAATGATTACACGAGTAAAAATTTGCTGTATTAGTTCGATAGACGAGGCAAAGATGGCCATTAGGTTTGGGGCTTCGGCGTTGGGGCTTGTGGCAAATATGCCAAGCGGCCCTGGCATTATTTCAGACGAAGCGATCAGGGAAATCTCAAAAATAGTACCTCCCCCTATGTCAACCTTTATGCTGACAAGCGAAACGTCGGCTGATGAAATAATCCAACACCACCACAGAACCCTGACAACTACAATCCAGATAGTTGACGAACTGAAGCAAGGCACTTACGAAAAAATCAGAAAAGCCTTACCCGCTATTAAATTAGTACAGGTCATTCACGTTATCGACGAGAAAACGATTGATGAAGCCGTTAGAATTTCGTATTCAGTCGATGCCTTACTGTTAGACAGTGGCAACCCCAATTTAGCGATTAAAGAACTTGGCGGAACCGGTAGGATACATAATTGGGCATTAAGCAAGAAAATTGTTGAGCAATCAACCGTTCCGGTCTTTCTGGCAGGTGGTCTTACTCCCGACAATGTAAGACAAGCCATAGACTACGTTCACCCTTTTGGGCTTGACGTATGCAGCGGGGTTCGGACCGACCACAAACTTGACCCCTACAAACTAGAGCGGTTTTTCAAGTATGTAAAAGACTATGATACTTCAGACGAATAGATTCACTATCAGGCCACTATCAATAACGGATACTGACAAAATACACGAATTACATACATTACCCGAAACAGATATTGCCTTTAGACTTTATTGACATGCGTACAACAAACCCCTTACAGCCTAAAATAGCCCATGAAATTATTTTTTCAGAATGTCGTAATACTCAGTATTACAACATTTATTATGCTGCTCATTTGCGAAGGTGTGCTTCGGTTTTATTATTCCAGTGGCACCAACAGCATTAAGCTCGATACCGTGCTGGGTTGGGATGTCGTGCATGATTACCAGCATACTGCCCTAAAAATGGACTTGGCTAAAAAGCCATACTCCTGTACGTATACCATTGACAAAAACGGCTTCAGGCAATATGGCCATGTTAACACCACCAAACCCAAACTCCTGTTTGTGGGCGATTCCTTCACCCAGGCAGAAGACGCTACCGACGATTCTACCTACTTTTCGGTGCTTTCACGGACACTCGATGCTGAACTATTTGCTTATGGCGTAGGCGGTTATGGAAGTTTGCAGGAGATGATGATTTTGACCAAATACATTGCTCAAATAAAACCAGATTTGGTAATTATACAGTTTACCAGCAATGACTTTATCAACAATTGTTACAATCTGGAGTATCGCTCTATTCAGAATAGCGGTACCATTAGACCCTACCTCACTCCGCAAAACACCATTACCTATCGGTTGCCAAAAAATCACCCAACCTTGCGCAAGTTTGCCAATACGTACTCGCGCCTGCTGTATTTTGTGATTAATCAACTGGATAAGTACTATAGTAAACCTGACACGTTTACCCCTGCCGACTATGCCGAATCGGTGCAGGTAACCACGCTCACCTACCAGCAAATCAGCGCAATTTGCCACCAGCAGCACGCCGTTCTGACGAGCTTTATGGTGGACGGAGTCAATAGCCTTGAGGCTACGTTCTACCACAGTAGTATGCAAAAATTAGGCATTGCTATCCTGGCAGATGTACCTTCTGCCATCGAACAAGCCGAAAAAGCGGGTATCAACTGTAAAGCCGCCGATGGGGGGCATTGGAACCACACCGCCCACCGCATTTGTGGCCTGCTGTTGGCCGAAAAACTGTCAGCTAAGGCCAGCCCGGTACTTGTGACGCATAAAACTGAATGAAGCCAGTACCAGCAGGCCATAACCTACCGAAAGTACGTAAGCACCGTACACGAAAAAATCATGGAAACTGATGGTGGCTTGTCCAAAATTTTTGTAGAGCGACACCCCCACGCTTCCCAGATACCCGTACCAATCGGCCAGGGTAACTACGAAACCAACCGTGCTGACGTATCGAAAAGTCGCTACCAGCCGCTCGAAATACAGGCCGTTGCAGGGTACATAGGCCATGTATAGCCCCAGGCCCGTCAGCAAAAACCAGTTGCCTGCCGAGAGGTGGCCCGTTTGATAGGCCCAGGTGCTGCCGCCCACCAGCAAACTGCCCGCCAGCATGAGGCCGTTGATGTACATAAACGCCCGAAAGTTATTTTTTTCGCGCTGTAGCAGGGCCATCAACACCAGCACACCCAGGGCAACCAGCGTTTCGGTTTTGGCAAATAGCCCCGGATTGGCAACCCCCGCCCCCGCCAGAATTTCGGGACCAAAATTGTCGCGGAAATCGCGGAAGGCAGTGAGCAGTACATAGGAGACTATAAAGAGCAGCAGCCCCAGGCCAAAGTTGCGCACAAACGCCCGGCGTTCGAGTCGGCTCATTTGCCTGCGCTCGGTGCGCAGGGCGCGGTCGTCGGCGGTGGGGGGTGGCAGCAGGGTGAGGGCATAGACCGATACCAGCATGGGCAGCACAAACAAACTGCCCGTCACAAACGGCAACCAGTATTCCGATACGCCCCAACTCGCCCGGATGGTGAGGGCTATCGTTTTCACAAAACCCGATGCGAAAATAAACGAAGCTGTCAGGCCCGCTACCAGCGCGTCGGTCTGTTTGCGACCTTCCAGAAACCCCAGCACCACGCCATAGACCATGCCCAGTGGCAGGCCATTCAGAAATAGAAACGGGATATTCCAGGGGGCGGGCACCAGGGCAAACCCCAGCAGGGCCAGCAGGGCAATACCCACAAAAACCAGCAGACTACCCGCCCGTCGGCCTGGCGACATCTCCGAGACGACTTTGATTCCCAGCCCTTTCGAAGCTGCGTACCCCAGTACCTGAGCCGTGATGAGCCAAATTTTATAATTGACTCCAGCAAAGGCCATACCCTCGAACGTTACCGCCGTGATGCCTTTCCGAAAAGCGTACATGCAGGTATAGGTGCAGAACGCAGCTACGGTGCCGAATACTAAAAATGCAGTAGGATGATGAAGAAACCGGGGCGAAGGCACAAGGGCGAGGGGGTTGATTACCAACAAATCTACTACTTCTTTCGCACCTTCCTTTTTTGCCGTACGTTCTCATCTTCTTCCTCGCGCCGTTTCTGCATGGTTTCGGTGCGGTCCAGTTCCTCCGATTGCGAGAAGGCTTTCCAGTCGAATTTCTCGTCGAAGGGGTCTAATGCTTTTTGCGGGTCGAACAGGCGCACATCGGCGGGAACGGCGCGGTAGGGGGTAAAATCGGGCTGATTGGTAAAAAGATCGGCCAGGTCGGTGGCCCCGGCATCGTACTGATTCAGGCACGGGATGCCCAGAATGTTCCAGAAGGTTTTAAAAATGCTGCCGAAACTAGCATGTACGTGGCCTACGTAGTCTTTTTTAGTGTAGGGTGAGATCGCCATCAGTACTGAGCGGTGGGCATCTACATGATCGACACCACCCTGCGGGTCATCTTCGGTTACCACAATCAGCATGTCCTTCCAGTACGGGGTATTTGACAGAAACTCGACCGCCCGGCCCAAAGCCAGGTCATTATCGGCCATGTAGCTCTCCGTAAACGGAAAACCAGCCCTGGGGCGGGGGGTAGTGCCGTGATCATTGGGCAGCATCAGGGTAATGACCGGCGGCAGGGTTTTGCCCGGCCCTGTCCACTTTTCGTTGAACTCCCGGATAAACATATCCGTCCTGAACTGGTCAGGCACGGCCATGTTATAGGTCGGAAACGTGCGCGACGAGCGGTCGAACAAGGGGGCGGGCAAGGGGTAGTTGATGGTGTATTTCTCGCCAATATACTTCATGGTGCTGTCGCTGTAAGCTCCCGCCATTTCTACCCCAAACCCGAAGTTAAAAAAGTCTTTGTTATGCCGTTCCAGGTGTTCCCAAAGGGAGCCACCCTCATTGTAATCTTCGGGGTAAATAGATCCCGCCGAGCCGTAGAACGACAAATTTCCGGGGGCATTGGAGGAGTCGCGCATGGAGCGTTTGCCTCCATAGGCGGCTGCCGTACCCGTTTCTACCCACTCATTGGGGTAAGTGTTCACCATCCAGCGGTGGCCGTCCGCCGAGTGGTCGGCATCGCAGTAAAAATTGTCGGAGATGGCAAACCGGCGGGCCAGAGCCAGGTGATTGGGCATTACATTGGCTTGCTTCACGAGTAGGCCGCTCTTTTTATCCGTCACAGTTACGCCATTGCCGTAGCGGGCCAAAGCGGCATCGCCCAGCCCACCCGGTAGCTGCCCAAATACCTCATCGTAGGTACGGTTTTCTTTGGCAATAAACACAATGTGTTTAATAGGGGTTTGGCCATCCGGCGTTGCCCGTTGCCCCGGAAATGCCGGGATAGGGTTCGTGCTAGGGGGCAGGGTGTTGGTGGCCGTAAACTGAAAATTGTTGGCTACCACCTGCGCGGTTTCAGCAGTTAACTGCCCATCAGTGGGTATGTCGATAACCGATACGGTGCCTCTCATCAGGCTGCCCACATAGCTCCCCTCCTGCCCCAGCCGAAACCCTTTCCCGCCATTAGGCCCGCTGCCAAACCCTTTGGCGTTGGCCACAAAGAGTTGGTTTCCATCGAGGCTTACCTGCAACTTGGCCGGAAACCAGCCCGTTGGAATATGCCCCACCACGCTCAGCGTAGGCACGTCGATAACGGCTACGGCATTGATACCTGCTTCGGCTACATACAGCCGCCGATGATCGGGCGAGAGAGTCAGGCCAAACGGAATGATGCCCCGCAGTTTGCCCAGCCGGGCATCGGGCACGAGAGCAATGTTTTTCACAACGGTGTTCGTGACCACCTCCAGCACCGACACGCAGTCGTTATTGCCATTGCTGACAAAAACATACTGATCCGTAGCTACCACCGAGTTGGGGCTTGAGCCACCCACCGCCGGAAAATCTTCGACCAGTTGCCCCACCAGAAATCCAGTCTTTATTTTGGCCGTCACGGTAGGGTTGCTGCCCAGCCGGATACTCCAGACCGAGAAGGCCTCCGGCGCGTTAGGATCGCCCAGGGCAGGTACTCCTTTATCAGGAATGCCGGTGCGCATTTCAGTCGAGCCGTACTTCGTAGCCGGAAAATTGTGGGCAGTATTCTTGAGGTCTTTACGGTTCAGGTCGGTAAAGGGTTTGTACTCAAACACGCCCACGTTAGCTACGTATGCCCGCTGTTCTGGTTGGCCCACACGGGCGGGCGAGAGGGTCACGCCAAACGGATAACGGCCTGTGGGGATATTGTGGCGGATGCTGCGGGTAGCCACGTCGATCTCGATGAGCCGGAACCCAATCTGATCGACGGCATACAGGGTTTTGCCATCGTGGGTCAGGGCCATATCGCCAATGTAGCCATGCCGATAGTCGGCAGTGGGGGTTTTAACGGCGCAGTTGATGGTGGCTACGGCCTTGCCAGTAGCGAGATCGAAGCCGAAGATTTTATTGGTCTCGCCCCCCGCCACATAAACAGTGGTATTGTTAGGGGTAATGGCCAGACCCATGAAACAGGCTTCCAGCACCCCATCGTCGGTTTTAGGTCCGTTGGGGCGTTGGGTTACCGTGGGTTGGGCATCCAGAAAATTACGAATAATGGAAATAGAAAACGGGGCGGTGCCGGAGTTGGCCGTTACCAGCGTTTGCCCATCAGGACTCAGGATAAGGCCATACGGGTGCGGGGCCGTTTGTATCTGCCGACCGCGTGGAGTAATGAACCGGCCATTGGGCAGTACGGTCTGTCCGGCTCTGTCGATGTGGGTGTAGGCCCGCCCCGCCGGAGCCGAGATAACAAAGGATGGCGTTGGCTGGGCGAAGGCCGATAGGCTGGCGAGCAGAAAAAGGAAGGTTAGGTGCATGGGGTTAGACAGTTACTTTACGGCAAACTTCCAGGTAATAGGCAGCATCGGGCGTAACAGCCTCGACTAGTTTAGCCTGTTCATCCCACCGGCGCAGTTGCAAAATACCGGCAAAGTGTGGGTGTTGTTCAAAGTGAGTCGCTTCATCGGCGGTCATGGGGCCACCCTGATAGCTGAGAGTTTTCAGGCTGGCTTCAGAGAGACTGGCTAGGTATGCCGGGTGTTTGAACACCAGATACCGCTTGGCATTGACGTGATTTTCGATCAGTCGGGTCACTTTGTCCGAGAATCCCCGCTGCCGCAGGTAGTTAGCAGCCAGCCGCTCGTGGTCGATGGTGCCGTAGCCATCCATAAATCCAGAACCAGCATCAGGCGGCAATAGATGCCCCATATCGTGCAGAAAAGCGGCCACTACGGTTTCTGGATCAGCCCCGGCCTGCTCGGCCAGATGAGCGGTCTGCAGGGCGTGCTGGAGTTGGGTAACCGGCTCGCCGACATACTCGGTATCGCCCTGCGATGCGAATAGGTCAGCGAGTTCGGCAATGGTTTTATCGGTGTTCATGGCATAGCTAAAAAACAGCGGCAAGTTAACCCTTTTACCGACGACCGGCGATACCTGAAATAGGCGGAGCAACCAGGTGGTCGTCAGTGCTGAAGGTGCACCCCAGCAGTTGGGCTACGGTAGCCGCTATCTGCGCCTGAAAAATCACCTCGCCCCCGCTTTGCGCTCCCGTTGGGCAATATCTGCTCCCAGGGTGCCTATCCACATCTGGTAGGAGTCGGCGGTGCGGGTGCGGTGGTCTTTCCATGGGATTACCTCACGGCTGGTATCAGCCGTGAGGTAGGTTTTTACTTCAATAACCACATAGTGGCATTAATATCATCGGAGCCGCCATACTGACTGCTTAAGGCAGCTTTCAAGTTGTCGGCGTTGGTAGTGCGTTCTGCCGAGGGGTAAAGCCAGCGCAGCGGAATTCGGCCCGAGTTGCCCGTACCCACGCCTGTCAGAAAGGTGGGTACCCCCGTTCGGCGTTGGTTATAAAAAGCCTCCATGCCCGAATTCTGGAAAAACGCCAGGTATTTCTGGGTCAGAATCTGTTTCAACCCATCGGCATTGTTCCCAGCATAGTTCACCAGCGGCTGACTCAGGTAATTGGCCAGGCTCACGTTTACGGTGTAGGTGTCGAAATTGACGATACCCCCATCGCGCGAGAAGGTCACTGAGTTATCGCCGTCTTTCAGCCCGTAAAATCCCATCGACGCGGCAATGCCTTTCTGGTAGTAGGTGTCGGCATTGCCGCTGCTCCAGCCCCGGTTAATCCCTTCGGCCAGGTTGAACTGTAGTTCAGGGTAGCCAATAATGAACACGGGTTCGCCGGTATAGGTGGTGTAATACCGCTTGCGGTTCTGGAACGAGTACTCGCCCTTGCCCGCTTTGGTTGACATATCCTGCAAATCCTCGCCTGAACTAGCCCCCACGAAAGCCTCAAAATCGGTGGGTTTGGTACCCGCTTTCAGTTTTGCCCCGGCGGGTTCGGCCACCACAAACAGGCGGGGATCTTTGCGGGCTGCCAGCAGGTCGATATAGGTTTTGGCCATGTTCTCGCGGGTGGCGTTCTGCCCAAAGTTATCCTGCGAGCGCGGGTACTTGTTGAGGTTGGTATGCAGGTATTGCAGATTATCGGCCATGCTCTCCATAATCGGGAATTTGGTCGGGTTAGCCAGCACCTCGGCAAATCGGGTCTTGATGTTCAGATCGGTATCGCCTTCTTTTTTGCTCAAACTC
>JBBQUC010000166.1:0-7996 GCA_038212815.1 Cytophagales bacterium | reverse complement strand
AACCCTGCTACAGCACCACTGGGTATATCTGAAAAAAGCCAATTTCAACGCAGCCCTAAACGTGGGTACCAAAGACGATGAGTTTGTTAAGAAAACCGACTGGTATCTGGTACGCGACCACAAAGCCACTAAATTTACACCCGGCAAAAAAGCGTTGCTAGACCTGATGCCCGACAAACAACCGCAAATCGAAGCCTTCCTGAAAGCCCAAAAGCCCGACGTTAAGAAAACATCGGGCTTGGTGCAGGTTATCGAGTATTATAATTCGTTGTAATGCCTATTCGGCTACTACTGGCATACCGGCAGCGTTTCCATCCGGGCGTTTTGGGCCATTCCGTTTCTTTTTCCGACGGCGGGGCTTGTCGGCAACCGGCGCACCAGGGGTAGTGAGTTCCGACACTATGGGTACTAGTGTTCCATCGGGTTGCACTACTGCTGCCTCCGGGCGCGGTTGGCGTTGGTCGGGGCGTGGCTGCCCATTGGTAGCTGTCCCCTCCTGGCGAGGCCGGTTACGGTCACCCGTGGGTCGGCGGTCGTTTCGGTCACCAGAGCGAGCGGGCCGGTTGCCATCACGGCCACTACTACTGCTTCGGCCACCATGCCCACCCCGACGACCACTGAATCGCTTCGGGTCAAATAGGGGCGCAGGGCCAAGGTCTAACTCTTCGGTGAGGCTGCGTTTTTCAATCTCCCGCTCAATGAGTTTTTCAATCTTTACAATCCGATCCTGATACTCCTCACCAATGAAGGTAATGGCCGTGCCGGTGGTAGCGGCCCGTGCCGTGCGGCCAATTCGGTGAACATAGTCTTCGGCATCGTGGGGTATATCGTAGTTGACAACGTGGGTGATATTATCCACGTCGATACCCCTCGACAGCACGTCGGTAGCGACCAGAATCGGTAACTGCTTGTTTTTAAACTCACGCAGCACAATCTCGCGCTGATCCTGCTCCAGGTCAGAACTAATCCCTTTGGCTTCATACCCCAGTTTACGGAGAGCCTTTACAATGGTGTTGATCTCCGACTTACGGGAGGTAAACAAAACCATACTCTGCATAGGCGGCTGGCTATGCTGAATCAGATGAGCCAACAGGGGCAGTTTCTGATGGTCATTAGCCATATAAAACTGCTGGTCGATACCGGCGGCAGGTTTCGATACAGCAAGCCGAACCTCGGCGGGATTATTCAGAATACGCTTTGCAAACTCCCTGATTTTGTTGGGCATAGTAGCCGAGAAAAGCAGCGTTTGCCGCTTGATGGGCAGTTTCCCAACAATGTTCAGAATATCGTCGGAGAAGCCCATATCGAGCATTTTGTCGGCCTCATCCAGCACCAGGTAGTCAATTTGGTCGAAATTAACATAACCCATCTGCATGTGCGCCATCAGGCGACCTGGCGTAGCGATGATAATATCGGCACCAGTAGTGAGAGCCTGCTTTTGCTGGTCCCACTCGCCACTTTTACCCCCGCCATAAATGGCAATACTGGTAGCCGACACGAAATAGCTAAACCCTTCCACCTGCTCGTCAATCTGCTTGGCCAGTTCGCGGGTAGGCACTAGAATGAGGGTACTGGTATGTTCATGGTCGGCGTGCGAAATGCGGTCGAGGAGTGGAATAAGGTAGGCGGCTGTTTTACCGGTACCCGTCTGGGCGCAGGCTACCAAATCCTGACCGCTGAGAATAATGGGGATGGCTTGCTCCTGAACGGGTGTGGCCTTTTGGTAATTCATGGCATCCACCCCGGCCAGCAGGTCGTCGTGGAGATTGAAATCGTGGAAATTCAAGTGACAGCGAGTAAAGGTGAAAAAGACGCTGACCTTTGGTCTCCGGCCAGCAAACCGCTTGATTTAAAGCAAATATACTAATTTACTGGCAAAAGTCGTGCCTGCTTTTGTATCTTTAATACCATGAAACTCATCGAATGCCCGCGCGATGCCATGCAGGGCCTTACCCGCTTTGTGTCAACCGACCTCAAAATTCGCTACCTTAACGCGCTGCTACAGGTTGGTTTCGACACCCTCGATTTCGGCTCGTTCGTGTCGCCTAAAGTCGTGCCACAGATGGCCGACACAGCGGCTGTGCTGGCCGGACTTGATGTCTCGAATACGCGTACTAAACTGCTCGCCATTATTGCCAATGAGCGGGGAGCTGCTCAGGCCAGTAGCCATCCCGAAATTTCGTACATTGGCTACCCGCTGTCGGTTTCCGAAACCTTTCAACAGCGTAATACTAACCGCAGCATCGAGCAGGCATTTATTGAAGTTGACCACATTCAGAACCTTTGTCTCACTACCAACAAAACGCTGGTGGTCTATCTCTCAATGGGCTTCGGCAACCCCTATGCCGATCCCTACAGCCCTGAACTCGTAGGTGAGTTTACCGAGCGGCTGGTGGGCATGGGGGTCAGCCATATTGCCCCCTCCGACACAGTAGGTCAGTCCACCCCCGACGGCATCGGATCGCTGTTTCGGCACCTGATTCGGCGGTTCCCCAGCGTTGAGTTTGGTGCCCATCTCCACGCCCGTCCCGACCAGGCGGCTGACAAAATTCGGGCGGCCTGGCGAGCTGGTGTCCGGCGAATAGATGGTGCCCTGCGTGGCTTCGGTGGCTGCCCCTTTGCCGACGATCACCTGACAGGCAACGTCCCCACGGAAACGATTATCGAGGTATTGCAGCAGGAGAGTGTATCAATACCCATCAACCAGGATGCGTGGCAACAGGCAATGGTATTGTCGGAAGAGGTATTTGGGGGGTGAGGCCAGTAAGCGGCACAACCGCTGCCCAAAAAGCCGAATTAATCACGGCTCTCGACGAAGCCTGGCAGTTGATCGACAAAAAATTGTCAAATTTGCGGTAAAGAGCCTGCTCATACTCCCCTAAACCTTTTTGTTATGACCTAGTTAGACACATTGTTTGGCTTAACCGGCAAGGTAGCCATAGTAACCGGTGGCAGCCGGGGTATTGGGGCAACCGTAGCCCTGGGATTGGCAAAAGCGGGCGCAGAAGTGGCCATTTTTAGCCGTACTGCCGCTACCGAAACCGTTGAGCAGATCACTCAGGCAGGCGGCAAGGCCTACAGTCTTCAGGTCGATGTGACGGATGAACCCGGTATAGACGAAGCGGTACAGGAAGTGTTGCGCCGGTCAGGGTCGATAGATGTGGTGTTCAATAACGCCGGTGCCTGTATTCATAAAGATACGCTGCGGGCTACCCTCGCTGACTGGAACCAAATCATCGGGGTGAACCTGACGGGGGTCTATATTGTAGCCCGCGCTACGGGGAAAGTGATGATTGACCGGGGAATTCGGGGCAGCATCATCAACATGGCCTCCATGTCGGGCAGTATTGTCAATATTCCGCAGTGGCAGGCCTCGTATAACGCATCGAAGGCGGGGGTGATTCACCTCACCAAATCCCTGGCCGTCGAGTGGGCCGATCACCAGATTCGAGTCAATAGCCTGAGTCCGGGCTATATTGCTACGCCCATGTCGGTAGATACACCCCAGGCCCTAAAAGATGCCTGGATGCCGCTTATCCCGCTACACCGCATGGGCGACCCTGAGGAGCTGATCCCCGCCGTACTATATCTGGCCAGTGCTGCATCGGGCTACACATCGGGCAGCGATGTAGTGGTCGATGGGGCGTATAGCTGTCGGTAGAACTGGTTAGTTTCTGGCTGGTGAAACAGCAACTGGCGTTGCTAAGAGTGACTCCTCATCGCTCGGCAACGGGCGTTGCCGCACCAGCATCCTTCCGGATAAACTCGGTACCAGCCCAGTGGAGTCTGTCTATTGTTCCCTGCGCATTCAGGTCGAAGACAACGCGATCCTGACCGTTCCAGGCATCGGCATATACCAACTGAAAGGTATCGAAATGCCAATGGTTCAGTTTCCCGGCCAGCAGGTTATTGGCCACCAACCGCAAAGCACCCTGTTGCTCTGTCACCACCACCTGCCCCAGTAGCGGATCGGTGTAGAGGCCAGTATAGGCAGATGGAGGCAGCGAGGGTTTGGTATGCAACACCCGCGTGCTATCGGCTTTGCGTTCAGCCACACGGCCCTGCTGCTTTATAGCCCCGTACAGTTTCAGAAATTCGGCGTTCCAGTCGCGGTCAATGCCGAGGGCAAACTGGTCAAAAGCGCGATACATAAGGGCGTGCCGCAATTCGGCATGATCGAGGTTACCCTGCACATATACGGCCAGTTTCTGGTCGGGTAGCTGCCCATGAATAGCAATCATGCCGGTCAGGCTACCCGTGTGGAAATTGACCCGGTGGCCCCGGTAGTCGTGCTGAAACCAGCCTAAGCCATAGGTTTTCCAGTTGGGGTGAGTCAGTTGCTGGGTGGGGTAAAACTCACTGTCGGTCACAATGGTCTGGGGCTTAAACATCTCTGCCCAAGTGGCGGGTTTCAGCAGCGCTTTGCCAGTACCGTACCGGGCCGTATCGAGCATACATTGCATCCAGAGGGCCAGGTCATCGGCACACGACCAGACTGAACCGGCGGGGCCAACGGCATCGACGAGGGCTTCTTCCTGCCGACCCGGCACCAGCCGCAGGCTATCGCTATGGGTATCGATATGGGGTTTGGCGCGGTTGGGGTCGGTCACTTCCCGGAAGAGAGCCTGTGTCCGGCGCATGCCAAGCGGCTCAAAGATACGGCTTCGGATAAATTTCTCCCAGGGCTGTCCACTCACTTTCTCGATCACTTTCCCAGCCGCTAAGTACATGATATTCTGATAAATAAACCCCGCCCGTAACGGATAACTGGGTTTTACCAGCCGCATCCGGTGCAGAATCTCATCGGACGAAATCTGCATGGCTCCCCACAAATAGTCGGCATTGCCCACACCCGTGTTATGGATAAGCAAATCGCGCACGCGAATATCGCGGGTAACTGCCGGGTCGTAGAGTTGAAAATCGGGCAGGTAGTTCAGCACCGGGTCGTCCCAGTGGAGTTTCCCTTCATCCACCAGCATACCGAGGCAGGCGGCAGTCATGGCTTTGGTGGTCGAAGCCATCGCAAACAGGGTCTGCGTGTTTACCGGCTCCGGTTTAGTCAAACGCGGCTCTGGTTGCTCTAATACGCCATAGCCTTTTTTGAACAGTACCTTGCCATCTTTCACCACCGTAACCGTCAGGCCCGGCACCCGCCAGTCGTGTACGGCTTGTTGCACGTAGGCATCGTACTGAGCAACAGGGTCGGCAGTGGTTTTGCGCGGCTGCGCCAGCAGGGTGAATGGGGCCGTCAGGCCGATCAGTAGGGATAAAAGCGGGATGCGGGGTTTCATAAAACAGGGAGTTTGCGGAAGCAAATTACTCATAAAAACGTCGCTGTCGGCGAATGGTCGTTAACACAATCCAGTCACCCAGGCGGGGGAACAGGGTGTGTATCCCCAGAATCACTTTGCCCAGCACTGAAATGACGGTTCGTTTGCGCCTGCGCCGGATATGGCGCAGGATAATCCGGGCCACCTCCAGCTGGGGTTTCTGCCAGCGCGGGGGTCGATAGGCGAGGGCTACGGGTTGCCCCCTTGCATCCAGCACCCGCTTGTCGGCATCGTTCTGGGTGAACCCAATGTGAACTACCCCAAACTGAATCCCTGAACCGGCCAGTTCGAGCCGAAGGGTGTGAGCCAGGTTGGTCATGGCCGCCTTTCCCGCGCAATAGGCCGACCCGCTGGGCATACCATTGAGAGCCGAAATGGAGGAGATAAACGTCACACAGGGATTTCGTTTCTGTGCACCACTCTGCAGCAGGTAGGGCAGTGCCACTTTTACTGGATAGACGGTGCCATACACATTGCTGTCCAGCACCTGCTTGAAAACATCAGGCTGCATATCGGCAAAGTAAGCCCGCATGGAGATACTGGCGTTGGTAATCAGGATGTCGATCTGCCCAAACTGGTCGATAGCCGTTTGCACCAACCGCTCACAATCGGCATAATCGGTTACATCAGCTATACAACTAACCACCGAATACCCAGCCTCGGCGAAGTCACGCCGGGTGTGGTCGAGCCGGTCAGGTTGACGACCATTGAGTACCACCGAGGCTCCGGCCTGGCATAAGGCCCGTGCTGTTTCGCGCCCAATCCCCGACTCTGAGCCGGTAACGATGGCCACCTTGCCGGTAAAGGAAGTTTTTTCCGTTTTCAGTTTGTGGGTTTCGGTTTGTCGTGGTTAGAGATACCTATTTTCCCGAAACCACGCCAGTGCTTCGCCGATGGCCTGCGTGATGGGGGTTTGGGGAAGGGATAATTCGGCAATGGCTTTTTGCGCGCTAAAATAATGACCGTCGCTGGCCACGGCGATCATGGCGGCATTGACCCGCGCTGGTTTCCCGGTAAGGCGCGTTTTCAGGTCGCACCCTGATCCATACAGCCAGGCCAGTGCGGGCGGAATGGGCCATCTTGGGGGCAATACCCCGGCAAGATCGGCAATTAGCCGGAAGGCTTCGTGGTAATTGAGGTTTTGGTTTCCCAGAATGTAAGACTCCCCAACCCGGCCCTGCGTTAAGGCGTTTACAGTAGCCATGGCCACGTCCCGGACATGCACATAGTTTTTGCCGCCGACCGAATAACCCGGTAACTGTCCCTGGCAAACCGCCAGCAGTAATGTATTAGACGTAGGGTTGGCATCTACCGGGCCAAGCATGAAGGTAGGGTGCACCAGCACGGCGGGTAAGCCCTGCTCCTGCCCAGCCCGCTGTACCAACGTCGTAGCTGCCACTTTACTGTCCATATAATCCAGGCCGTAGTGCTGCCCGGCATACGCGAAAGTTTCGGTGCCGGGCTGTTGTTGCGTACCAAACCCAAAGACATTGGCCGTACCCACATACACCAGCCGTTGCACCCCAGCCGCCAGCCCTGCCTGTATCACATTGGCCGTACCGCCTTCGTTAACGGCCCATATCGCCCGACTTCGGGCGGGGTTTACCTGCGTCAGGGCGGCTGCATGGATGATAAATTGGCACCCCTGAGCGGCCTCCATTACGTCGGACGGCTGGCAAATATCGCCTTTCTGGATGGTTATGGGCAATCTGGTCAGGGACTGCGGGTTAGCAAGGGCCATTGACGAAGTGGGCCGAACAAACGCCCGAACACGGTACTCACGCCGGAGTAGCTCCTGCACCAGATGGCCACCCAAAAACCCGCCAGCCCCGGTTACAAGTACAGTCGGCATCAGCGGTAGTTCAGCATGGCTTTGTACGTACGGGCAATCCGAACGGGCGCAACGTTTAGAAAGAACAACGAAAAGGCGGTGAGGTTAGCCACCTGCACCCTCAGCCAACTGTTGGTCGCATACTTACGGGCCGATACCAGCACGTCTTTCGGGATAATGGCAAACTGCGCCACCTGTCGAATTCGGCGGATCATCTCAAAATCTTCCATGATGACATACTGCTCATTGAAGCCCCCCAACCGATTGAACAGCGGGCGGGTCATAAACAGCGTCTGGTCACCCCCGCGGCTCATCAGCCCCGAAAACCGGGTGCCGTAGCTATTAAGCCGCAGCAGCGGATGCGCGGAATTGAACCGGAACCGATAGCAACCGGCAGTATAACCCGCCTGAATCGCCTGCGCAATGTCGGCTACAAAATCGGGGTGAATGCCCACATCGGCATGAACAAAATAGACTACCTCGCCGGTAGCCTGCGCGGCCCCAGCATTCATTTGCGCAGCCCGGCACTGTTCCGGCGCGGTCAGCACGGTAGCACCCGCCCGACGGGCAAGGCCGATGGTCTGATCGGTACTGTGGGCATCGACCACCAAAATTTCGACCACGGCATGGCCCCCAAACTGCCACAGTTGCTGCACCAGGGAGCCAATGGTGGCGGCTTCGTTCAGGGTTGGAATAATAACACTAATGGTCATGGCCCGAATATACGGATTAAGCGGTTACTCCCCACCGCTGTTGTTGAGTTGTGATAGCAAACTATAAGCTCCTTTTACCACAATGGGCGTTTGTTGGGTATTCACGGTTGGGGGCAGCGTTA
>JBBQUC010000165.1:0-8015 GCA_038212815.1 Cytophagales bacterium | reverse complement strand
TGACAACCTGCGCTAATACCGCCAGCTCGTCAGGTCGGCCCCTTTGGGTGCCGATTCCTGGATACGTTTCAGGATTTTATCGACGTACATGGTATTGTAGCGCAGGCGGCTGATGTAGTTAGGCACATTGGGGTCGCCGTTCCAGCAATGTTCAAACCGGTCGCCATACGCTACCTCGGCCTGGGCGGCTGGGTTTTTAACCGTGGCCAGAAACCCCTCCAGCAAATACACGGCATTGTTGAGGTAATAGTTATCCATGTCGCCACAGTAGAGGTGAATCTTGCCTGCCACTTTTGGGCCAAGGGTTTTCCAGTCGCGCCGGAGAATATGCAGCAGGTCGTACTGCTCGCGCCAGTAGGCGGCCACGGCCGGGTCGATCTGGCCGGTTAGCTTATTCCAGATCGGCTTGGGGTAGCCATCGTCTCCCCGGGGCGAAAACACCGCTTCCCAGATGTCGTACTGATCGCCGGAGCGCGAGTGGGTACCCAGGGCCAGTTCGCGGTGGTTGGTTTCTTCAAGGGTGCATTTAATATGGCCGAGGTAATCGCGCTGACCGGGGCGGGGCGTACGCCGAAAGGGGCCTTCGTCGTAGTACGCGTTTTTGTCGGTATAGAGATCGACGGAGGTATAGGCACTGAACGAAACCGGGTCGGGGCAGGCGGCAAAGCACCCGTTAAACTCGTCGGGATAAAATACCTGAGCCGCCAGAGCCTCCCAGCCCCCCGTGCTGCCGCCGTAGGTAAACCGCGCCCAGCCCTGCCCAATCCCCCGAAACTGCCGCTCAATTTCCGGAATCAACTCATACATAATGGCATCGCCATACGGCCCCATATTCGCGGAGTTCACGGCATATGAGTCATCGTAGAAAGGGGTAGGGTGCTGAATCTCGACAATAAGCATGCGGGGGAAGTGGTTGCCGGTCCAGGTTTTATAGAAGTTGTGGGCTTCCTGCGCCACTATTTTTTTATACCCCCGCAGCTTAAACCGCTCAGTATAATCGGTGGTATCCATAGTGGCGGGTGGGGGTGTTTCGCTAAACCCAGAGAAATCGGCGGGGAAATGCCCGTGGAAAACGCAGAGAGGGTACTTGCTTTGCGGGTGTGTATCGAACCCATCGGGTAGCAGCACGTGGGCACCCAGAAACATGGGCCGGCCCCAGAAGTCGGTGAGCCGCTTGCTCTGAATCCGAATGTGCTTAATGAACTTCGTGTCTTTCGGTGGCTCGATGGACGGGTTCACCTGATCCATTGTCACCACAAACGATTGCGCGTCTTTACCAATGGTTATTTTCTGGGGGGTACTGAACAGATTGCCCGGAGCCGTGCGCCAGTTTTGTCCCTCCCCCCGATCCATCGGCAGTTTCACGGGGGCTAACTCACCCTGGCGTTTAAACGTTTCATACCGGTGTAATACAGCCTGTACATAATAATCGCCGGGTCTGATACCCGCCAGGCTTTTAATCGGATACCCAACTGCACCAGCATCAACGACCACCGATTGCCCCGGTTTCAGCCCATTGACATCCACGCCAACTACCTGCGCTGTCGACACCGCATCGCCAACCTGGTAGCGTGGTTCAGTACTATCATTGGTCGCCAAAAGGAGCAGTACCCGTCCGTCGAGGGCATCATTACTGCGGGTAGCCGGAAAGGAAACCGAAAAACTGGCTGAATTGAGCGGTGGCTGGGCATAGGCAGCGGTAAGCAACAGACTACCGACAAGGCAAAGGAGCAAACGATTCATAGCGTAGCGAGGGTTGAATTTATTTTTAAACATACGAAAAAAATGAATTCAACCGAGTACGCTCCAACCAACTATTACTAAGCGGGGTGCAACGCTATTGATGCGGGCAGTACCTGTAGGTAGAGCAGTCAACCAGGAGAAATGTCATACGGGTAAGAAGTTGCCCGTAATGGTATGAGCCTGTTGTGACGATTACAGAGCGGGCCATTGCTCAATAGTCATTGGCAACGGCCCACTTCGCAATCTAACTGGTTAAAGGGGTGTGGATAGTCGGTAATGGGCTGGGTGTGGATACAGGCGGAAAGCCAGTTGCTTGACTCTGCTGGTTAGTCGCAGTATTGCCCGCTACGGGAAACAAATGCTGAAAAAAATTTGTCAGGCACGGCAGTTTTTCCGTACTTACCCCGGTAATTACCGTGTATGCAGCTTTTTTCGAGACATTTACCCGATGCCAGCCTCATAGAGGGTATCCGGGAGGGCGGCCCCCAACGGCGGTTATGTGAAAACCGGCTCTACGAAAAATACGACTACCTCATTGCCGACGGGTCGCGCAAGCATCGCCTGCCCACCGAAGACTCCGCCAGTGCGTACTCCGATGCGGTACTGTCGGTCATCGAAAACCTCACTACTGGCCGGTTTGAAGGGCGTTCGGAACTAAAAACGTATCTGTTTCAAATATTTACGAACAAATGTGTTGACCTAATCCGAAAAAATACGACTAACCGGCAACGAGTCCACGATACCCTCGCTTACGACGATGCGCTGCTGCAACATCCCGATGAGACACGGCCAATTATTGATCAGCTTATTGCTCAATATGATATTGGCCAATTGCGGCAGCAGATGCAGGTGTTGGGCAACAAATGCCAGGAAATTATTCTGGCCTGGGGCGATGGGTACAGCGACGACGAAATTGCTAAAACGATGAGCTATAACTCGGCTGCGGTGGTAAAAACAACCCGTCTGCGCTGCCTGGAAAAGCTCCGGGAACTTTATCGACACATGACACCATGAACGAACTCGACCAGATTGATGACTACTTTGCCAACCGGCTCCCGGCCGAGGCAAGGGTGCGGTTCGAGCAAACCCTGAAAACAGACACAGCCGCAGCCCAGGCAGTAGCGTTTTATCTGCTGGCCCGCCAAACGGCACAGGCCGAAGCCCGCATCCGCCGAAAAGCCGACTTTGCCCAGCTTAGTCCTACAGTCCGAACGGGGTGGTGGCCCTACGCGGCTGCCGCGGCTGCCTGTTTGTTGCTCATCATGGGGCTGGGCTGGTTTTTCTGGCAACCTCAGCCGTCGGCAATGGCCCTGGCCGATGGGTACATCGACCAGGGCCTGACAACTTTATCCGTCAATATGGGCGGCCCGGCCGATAGTCTGCAAACGGGTGTCCAGGCGTTCAACGCAGGCCAACTAGTCCAGGCCGGTGCTATCTTTGCCACTATCCGGCAGCGCAACCCGCATAACGACACCGCCCTGAAGCTGTCGGGGATAGTGGCCCTTCGTCTAAACCAGTACGACCAGGCCATTGACCTCTTCCACCAGTTGGGGCAGCGCAGCGACCTGTTTGCCAACCCCGGCTTGTTTTATGAAGCCCTGGCCCGGCTGAAACGCGGGCAACCGCAGGATAAATCCACCGCCGAAGCGTTGTTAAAGACGGTGATAAACAAGAACCTGGAAGGCGCAGAAACCGCTAAAAAATGGCTTTACAAGTAATCCCCTATAACCTACTCTCCTAAAATGACCTCCCTGCCATTCAGTCTCTTCACCAAAAAAGGTGAACCCATTGACAAGTTATCGGGCCAGGTATCGCCCACCGACATACTGATTAGCGTTGGGCAACAGGCCGGGCCAACAGCCCAACGGCCAACCGACGAAAAGGAACGCCAATACCAGGCCCACCTGGCGGGCCTGTGGATGAACGCAAAACCATTGCCGGGCGATAAAACAGGCACGGTTCTGGCCGTGCCTCACCAGAAAATTCTGGTTATCCGCACAGATGGAAACTCGCCATTACTCGACAAAAAGCGGGAGCGGGTATTGCTGAACTTTAGTCCGGCCACGGGCGGTGCTGCCATAAATCTGCCGGTGCGGGTGGTGAGAACCTGCGAAACGCCCAACCAGTTGGCTGAATTTGGTGTGCCTACGGTAACGGTGCTCGTCGAATGGTCCGACACGTTTCCTGATTTTGGCTCCTTCACCTTCAATGGAGCAGGCGGGGTTATGGGCGGTGCTGCCCAGACCGACAATATCGTTATTATTGGTAAACCCAATGGCGATCCGGGTCCGCCGATTTTAGCCACCCTCCCTAAACAGGTTGTACCCCCTACCGATTTTATTCCGACGGATGATGTGGCAGACCAGGCGTTTTACAGTACTGATTCAGAACTAGACAAGCCCATAGTAGCGCTCATCGATACGGGGCTGACATTTAAATTTGTTGATGCTGCCAGTGGTGTCACCAGCTATACCTATCCAGCCCGTAACGGGTCAACGGCCCGGTTTTCGGTAGCCATTGTTCCGGGTAGCAGCCTGGGAAATGCGGAACTAACTAAAAACTGGTTAGGCTACAACGCCCTAACCGATTACCAGCTAGCCTGCCCTGATTCCGGGCCGGCTAACGCTCATTATCGGTCGATGCCTGAATACGCAGGTCTGGCAACGCTTACCCAAAAAGCAGTTCTGAATAGTCCCTACGACGATAACCGGGCATTCGATCTTGATGCTGCTGGCAATCAAACCAATAAAAAGCGGGGGCGGCATGGTAGTACTATTGCCAGTATTATCAACCAGAAAGGGAATGTTCGGGTATTGCCCGTGAAAGCCTTCAACGCGGGTGGTTTCGGTACCCTCTTCGATTTGCTCTGCTCGTTTAGTTACGTGCTGGCCTGCAAACAGGCTGGAGTGGCTATTCAGGTGGTCAACGCCAGTTTTGCCGGTCAACTTCTGCAGGATGGCTTCGACCTGTTGCATCGGAAACTAAAGATACTTTCGGAGTGGCAGATATGGGTTGTGGCCGCAGCCGGGAATGATATACTCCCACTAAGCAGTAAACCCAACCCAACCCCTGCTGACCTGGGTACTAATGCTGCGTTGAATCTCTACCCGGCCTGCTTTAGCGAGGAGTTTGACAATGTTATTACCGTAACAGCCGTAAAACCAGTTTATTTGTATGAATTGGTAGGTGGTAAGGGCGTTAAATCTAAATCGGTAGCGGGAATATCGGCTACTGAACGCCGACAGATTATGGAACAACTTAAATTAGCGGATACTGACTACCAATGGAAAGGGGTCAAGGGCTACAGCGTTGTTGGCAATTACAGCCCAAGCCTGGTAAATGTAGGGGTAACCATGCCATTCCTATCACTGTTTGCCCACGGCGAAACTGAGTTTACAGGCACATCTTTTGCCGCCGGGTATTTCTCGGCTAAACTGGCCAACTACCTGCATAACTATGGGGGTGCGTCTATAAGCCGGGATACACTACTACAAAAACTCTGTACAGCAGGTAATGGGCCGGGGTTAGCTGGGCGTATCGAAAAAGAACGGTTGATGAAGCCAATTTAAGCGGGAACTGTAAAAAACTATGTGGCAACGAATCGGGCTGGTTTTGCTGGTAGGCTGGTGTGGGCGTGGGTACGCTCAGTGCCCAACAACGGCTGCCCTGGCCCAATCGCTTCAACAAATCGTTACCACAAAAGCAGACGCTGCACAAGGGCGAAACCTCCGGCAGTGGTTAGCAAACTGGCAGCGGTGCTACCCGACCGTCGATTCGTTATATGTGCAGGCCCTGACTCAGTTAGGGCTTGCTTATTTTAGCGGGAATGACTATTCTCAGGCCGTAGCAGTTACTAAACAGGTGATGCCGCTCTATAAGCACCCCAATCCCCACCTTAAACAGACTGACTTAATAAAAGCCTGGTTTCGGGTAGGTGTTTATCTAAGCAAAGCCCAAAACAGCAGCCTATCTATCCAATCCCTACAAGAGGCCGTTCGGCTGGGGCGCGGCCATGCCGAAGCTAACCAGTTAACAGCCAACGCACACCTGTACCTCATCTACAATTACTATGTGCTCGGCGATTTTGAACGCGCCTTGCTCCATGCCCAAGTTGGCAGTAAGGTAGCCCTCCAGACAGGCGATTCCATTACGACGGCCAAGATCTGGGAGCAGCAGGCGCAGGTGCTGGAAGAACTGGGCCGCACCGCCGAAGCCCGGCCCGTAGTGGAGGCTTCGATTCAGCTATTGAAAAACAAACCTGCTTATGGCTATTCAGTGGCCAATCAGTACCGGCTGCTGGGGTATATACTCGACAAGATGGGGCAATCTCAGGCGGCTTTCCAAAATTACCAGATAGCCTATGCTGTTGCCAAACAGTGCCACCACGATAACCTGTCCGATTTTCTGAATCCCATTGGGTATCATTATTACCAGCGGGGCCAGTATACTCAGGCCATTGCCTATTACCAGCAGGGGTTGGCCCTGAATAAAAGTAAGTATAGTAAATCCATGCTGTTTGATCGGCTTGGCCTGGCCTACACCCGGCAGCACCGCTATGCCGAGGCCATACAAGCTTACCAGCAAGGGTTGGCAGCCCTCCCGATTCAGTTTCAGGACAGCCGGGATACGGCCTTGCCCACGGCCAACAGCATCCGGTTAGCGGCTCAGAAAGATTACCTGCTCTCGCTTATTCAGGACAAGGCCGATACCTGGCTTGCCTGGGCAAAAGCCACCCGCAATGACCCCACGCGGCTTAAACATGCCCTGAAAACCTACAAACTGGCCGATACCATGATCGACTTTATGCGCTGGGAACATACCGGGCAGCAGTCGAAGTTATTCTGGCGGCAGAAAACCCACCGGCTGTATGAACAGGCCATTGAAACGAGCTTCCGGCTGAGCGATGCGCCTATGGCCTTCCAGTTTATGGAAAAAAGCCGGGCTGTCTTGCTTAACGACAAACTAAACGAACTGGGGGCAAACCGACAACTCTCGGCCACTCAGGTCGCTACCGAACAACATCTACGTCGGCGGGTAACCCAGTGTCAGGCTCGGCTTACGGAGGTAGAACCCAATTCAGGGGCGTATCGACCGGCTCTCGATAGTCTGCAACTGGCGCAGGAGCAGCAGGAAACGTTTATGCGCCAACTGGAACGGACTAACCCTGCCTACTACCGATATAAGTACGACAACCAGGTTATTCCACTCCCGCAGGTACAGGCGCAGTTGGCCACCCGACAGGCGTCGCTGGTGATGTATTTCATTGGCGATAGCCTCCTCTACGCGCTGGGGGTTACGAACAAAGGCATCGACCTGCTGCGTTTACCCGCAGCGACTTACACCAAACCCGCCCGTGAGTTACTAGCACTCAATGCCAAACCGGATGACCTGAACCGGCAGTTTGGGCAGTACCTGCGGGTCTCGAATCAGCTTTACCGGCACCTGCTTGCCCCGATGGCCCTGCCATCGGGACGAGTCATTGTTTCGCCCGATGGGGTGTTGCTACCCTTCGAGGCTCTGAGCGCGTCGGCCAGCCACCCCAATTTTCTGGTCAACCAGTATGCGTTTAGCTACGCGTATTCGGTCAATCGCCTGTTTAAAGAGTCGCCCCCTTCGGGTAATGCCTGGTTTAGCGGGCCGGGGTCTTTTCTGGGCATGGCACCGGTAGCGTTCTCCGCGAGCCTGCATCAGGTGGCACTGGCCGGTTCTGATGCTGTTATGCAGCGAATTAGCCGCCAATTTACCCGACCCAGCCTGCTGACCGGCCCGGCAGCTACTCGCCTTGCTTTCGGGCGGGGGGCGGGCCAATACCGGGTGATCCAGCTATTTACCCATGCCGAAGCGGATAGCGCGGGTAGCGAACCCCGCCTGTTTTTTGCCGACTCCAGCCTGCGGTTGTCGGAGTTGACCACTTCCGGTCTGTTACCTGCCGAACTGGTGGGGTTGTCGGCCTGCAAAACAGGGGTTGGGGCTAATCAGCGGGGCGAGGGGGTATTTAGCCTGGCGCGGGGGTTTGCGGCCCTGGGCGTTCCCAGCGTGTTGACTACCCTGTGGAATGTAGAAAGCCAGGCCACCTACAACCTGACCGAGCGATTCTACGCTAAACTGGCAACTGGCCTGCCGAAAGATGTGGCTTTGCAACAGGCCAAAATCGAGTACCTGGCTCAGGCTGAACAGTCGGGCCAACTGCCCACCCTATGGGCGGGGTTGCTGCTGGTAGGCAATGCTGAACCACTACAGCAACAGGGGGGGGGGGGAGCCTGGAGCCTGGG
>JBBQUC010000164.1:0-8039 GCA_038212815.1 Cytophagales bacterium | reverse complement strand
GTGTTTGAAACACTGACAGGGGTTCGCTGAATGGGTTCAGCAACCGCATCCAATCGCCCTCGTGCCGAATCAGTGCGCCTGACCGGAAGAGTTGCAGATCAAGGGCGGCATAATCGAGTAGTTTTTGGGCTTCGGGATAAGCCGTAAGCAGAATCTGAAACCCCCGGTCAAGCTGGAAACCGTCCACCTCATCGGTTCGAACCCGACCCCCAACGGCATCGGCGGCTTCGAGCAATAGCACTTCCTGCCCGGCGCGGTGCAGGTAATTGGCACAGGTCAGGCCGGCAATACCGGCCCCAATAATAACCACAGGCATTGTGTTTCTGGTTTATGCAGTAATGTTACGAATTGTACAGACAGCCACTTGTGCCTGCCCTGTTGAAAAAGGCATGTACCTGCCCTTGATTTTGAACATAACCAACTTAGGAAAAAACAACTATCTAAAAACCAATTAGTTGTAAATGTTAATAAATTATTTTTCTTAGAATTATTTATTTTGCCAGAACTTGCAGCTTAATTTAAGTTAAAGAGCCAGCATTACACCACAACAAGCCATTGGGCCATGATGACGTACCAAGTTCGGGAAGAGGGCGAATTCCGTTATATTGACGAAGGGAAAGGCGAAGTTTTACTGCTGCTGCATGGGCTGTTTGGTGCATTGAGTAACTGGGACGGAGTGATCAATGAATTTTCGGCCCGCTACCGGGTTATGATTCCGGTAATGCCCATCTACGACATGCCCCTGCGGCAGGCCGGGCTGGAAGGGCTGGTGGCGTTTATCGAGCGGTTTGTGGCCTACAAAAGCCTTTCCGACCTTACCCTGTTGGGTAATTCGCTGGGCGGGCATGTGGGCTTGCTCTACACCTTTAAACACCCCGATGAGGTGAAGCGGCTGGTGCTGACAGGTAGTTCTGGGTTGTTCGAGAATGGTATGGGCGGGTCGTTTCCGAAACGGGGTTCCTACGATTTTGTGGCCGAGCGGGTAGCCTATACCTTCTACGACCCTAAAGTGGCCAGCAAAGACCTCATAGACGAGGTATTTCAGACCACTAGCAGCATACCCAAGTGCATGAATATTGTGGCCATTGCTAAATCGGCTCAGCGCACTAATGTAGCCAAAGACCTCTACCAGATAACAGTGCCAACCCTGCTGGTTTGGGGCCTGAATGACACCATTACCCCCCCCGACGTGGCCCACGAGTTTGACCGGCTTATCGACAATACTGAATTGCACTTTATCGACAAGTGCTGCCACGCCCCTATGATGGAAAACCCCACCCGCTTTAATCAGTTGCTGAATAGCTGGCTGGCGCGATACCCATTGCCGGTAGAAGTAGCCGTTTAATTCGCTCTGATTTGGAAACTAACCGAAATATTCCGTAGTTTTCTGCCATATACTCGCTGAACGCTATGCTAGCTGCTGAATTGATTGACCACAACCTGCCCGCTTTGAAGCTCACCGATACGGTGGGCGATGCCCTCGACTGGATGCAGGAATACCGCATTAACCAACTGGTAGTGACCGATCAGGGCGATTACAAAGGGTTGGTTAGCGAAGACTTGTTGCTCGATTTACCCAACCCCGAACTGCCCCTGAGCGATGTGATGCGGGTGGAAGAAGAGGTGTTCGCACTCGAAAATCAGCACCTGTACGAAGTGCTGAACATGGTGCTGGATCGGCAGATTGATGTAGTAGCAGTGATGAGCGAGTTAAACCAGTTTATGGGTACGCTCTCGGTACGCGAACTGCTGAAACAGTTTGCCCGCGAACTGGGTGTGCAAGAAACGGGGGCTATCCTGATTATGAGCCTCAACGAGCGCGATTATTCGCTGACAGAAATCAGTCGGCTAGTCGAGTCGAATAACGTGAAAATCATCAGCAGTTATTTCTCCAGCGCGGCCTTTGGCCAACCCGACCGCTCGCGGCTTACCCTTAAACTAAACCGGCGCGACATTACGGCGGTAGTGTCAACCCTCGAACGCTACGGTTACCAGGTTGAAGCCGCCTTTGCTAATGTACCTATCGAAAGCCTCGACCAGGAACGACTGGGGTCGCTGATGCGGTATCTGAATACCTAATATGAAACTAGCCATCCATGGGCGTACTTTTTCGGAGTCGGCCAAACCAGATATTCAGGCACTGTTCGATGAACTGGCCACCCGAAACATTGAGGTGCAACTCTCGCATACCCTCCGAACGTTTCTGAACTCGGTGGGTATAAAGGCCCAAACCGACCATACATACCATACCCCCGCCGGGGTATTCGATGCCGATTTTGCTATTAGTTTGGGGGGCGATGGCACCCTGCTCGACGTAGTGACGCATGTGGCCCCCCGCCAAATTCCCATTGTGGGCGTGAACACGGGGAGGCTGGGGTTTTTGGCTACCGTCTCGCCAACGGGTATCCCCGCCATGCTCCACGCTATTACCACTGGCAAGTTTACCATCGACGAACGCTCGCTGGTCAGTGTTCAAACCGACCGCGATATTTTTGATGGCCTGCCTTTTGGCCTCAATGATTTTACCATTACCCGCACCGAAAGTTCGTCGATGATAACGGTGCATACCTACCTTGACGGCGAATTCCTGAATTCCTACTGGGCCGATGGTCTGATTGTATCTACCCCTTCTGGATCAACGGGTTATTCGCTCAGTTGTGGTGGCCCAGTGCTGCTGCCCCATACCAACAACTTTATTGTTACCCCCGTTAGCCCCCATAACCTCAATGTGAGACCCATGATAATCATGGACTCCTGTCAGCTTTCGTTCGAAGTATCGAGCCGGAGCGGTAATTTTCTTGTGGCCCTCGATTCGCGCTCCCGCACCGTCGATGTATCAACCCGGCTCAGTGTGCAGAAAGAAAAATTCTCGGCTCGTTTAGTCAAACTCAGCGACGACGATTTTCTGGATACCCTCCGCAGCAAACTGAATTGGGGGTTCGATATTCGGAATTAACCCTGTTCGCTGCTCTCTTTCCCCTGCAAACGTGGCACAATTTTGGCTGCCCTTCGCCAATAAAACCCAGCACTTTGCCGTTTCGACTGTACTGGCCTTGTGGGGCTAACGGTTTGATAAGGTTTGGTTTTGGTTTGCCCATAACAGATGAGACATAGAACAATTTTTACGGTGGCTATTTGGTCGGCGTTGCTTCTGGTAGCGAACGCACACGAGGGGTTGGCGCAACGTCGGCCAAATGCCCAATTCTTGCCCTACTCCGAAGTGGGTTTCGGGGCGGGAACATCCACGTATTTTGGTGACCTGGCGGGCTACCGGCAAGCCTATAAAGCGTTATTCACCCTCCCCCGCTGGAATGCCAGCCTGATGTACACGCGCCATTTTACGCCTAACTTTGCCGCCCGCGTTGGGTTTACCTGGGCACGCATCACTGGCGACGATTATACCTTCAACAACGGGAATATCGCCCAAAACGGGGTGTTTTTCACCCGCAACCTGCACTTCCGCAACGACCTGAAAGAGTTTGCCATTACGGGTATTTATCAGTTTACCCCCGATGGCCACAGTGCCAATCACCGCGCGCCCCTAACTACCTATATTTTTGGGGGCGTGGCCCTGGTAGCACACAGCCCTGAAGCTCGCTTGCCTGTGAGCGAACGAGCTGATTCCTCGCGCCGATGGGTGAAACTTCAGCCCCTGGGTACCGAGGGGCAGGGACAGCCGGGCTATGCCAAACCTTATTCACTGGTAACGGTGGCCATTCCGGTAGGCATTGGTATCCGCTACGCCCTGAACGAGAGTTTTAACCTGGCCGCCGAGATTGGGTATCGGTACACCTTCAGCGATTACCTCGACGATGTGGGCGGCCCCTATGCCAACCCAAACGATTTGCAGGGCCTGGCTAAGATATTTGGGAACCGGACGGGAGAAACCATAGCTGCCCGCGCCAATGTTGACCGCACGGCGGGCATACAGCAGGCGCAGGCAGCCGGTATTGACCCGGCCCAAACCGGCCGGGGTGGAGCGAGTGTGAAACTGCCCCTTAAAGACTCCTACCTGCTCACCAGCTTCCAGATTCATTATATTATACCGGGCAAAATCAGATGTCCGCCGGTACGCACCCGGTAAGAATGAGTTATTGGTGATTATTAGCAAGAAAACACATGCGTAACAAAATAGCCTGGTTTGCCATAGCCGGGCTTTTTATCAATTTCGGAACCAATGCCCAAAAAATAGAAGTGGGGGGTAGTTTGGGTGGTCTGCTGTATAAAGGTGATATAGCCCCCGCCCTTAATCCGCGCTTTATTCGCCCGGCGGGGGGGCTTTTCTTCCGCTACAATGCTTCCCGATCCTTTTCCCTCCGGTTCAGTACCGTAGTTGGGCAGTTTGTTGCCGACGACCAGTATGCCAGTGACCCGTTTCAGCGGGCGCGGGGTATTTATTTTCGGAACACGGTGCAGGAATTTTCCCTGGATGGGCAGTATAATTTTCGGAACTACAAAAACCTGCGCAAGGTGAAAAACTGGACTCCCTACGTCTTTGGCGGGTTAGGCTTTGCGGTCTATAGGCTGCGAGTACCGGGCGATGAAGGGCTGGCCAATAAACTTATTTATCCATTGGGAGTAGGGGTCAAATACGAAATAAAACGTCCCTGGAGCATTGGCCTGGAATTTGGCACCCGGTTCTCGGCCAGCGATTACCTCGATGGCACCGGCCCAGTTACCACAACGGTTAAACTACAGCAAAACGACCCCGCCCTCAAAGACAAATACAGTTTTCTGGCCCTAACCATCAGCTACACCTTCTATCGGCTCGATTGCCCGGAGTAGGTTTCTGACCCTTGACTGATTAGGGAAACGACGCATTCGTCTTTATTAACCAAAGCCTTACTGGCCAGTACCTGTTTACCAAACCTATATACTATGAGAAGACGAATTGCCTTAAAACAGATGGCGGCAACCACTGTTGGGCTAATAAGCCTGCCTGCATGGGCTACAGGCTGGCATAAATGCTCGTTTCTGCCCGGAGATTCGCTACTGCCTGCCGACCAGCATACGCTGCTGGCTGACGTAGCGGAAACCATTATTCCGGCTACCCCTGGCAACGCACCCGGTACTGTATTGCCTGGAGCTAAAGCCCTGGGAATTCCTGATTTTATCCAGAAAATGGTAACCGATTGTTACGAACCCGTTGCCCAAAAAACCCTAACCAACGGCTTGACTACAGTTGATGACCTGGCCCGCCAACGGTTCGGAAAACCATTTGCCGAAGGCGATGCGACCCAGCGGATGGAGGTGTTGAACCAAATGAACTTGTCGGGCGACGCAGGCCAAAAAGCGTTTTTCTCGCTGGTAAAAAACCTCACGATCCGGGGGTATATGTCGTCGGAATATGTAATGACCAACTTGACTCACTACGAAATGGTGCCTGGCCGCTACCACGGCTGTGTGCCAGTAGCTAATAAAATCGTTTCTGAAAAACAGTAAACCAACATGACTAATTTCAATATCGACGCTCAGGCCAATACCACCTACGATGCCATTGTGATTGGTTCGGGCATATCGGGCGGGTGGGCAGCTAAAGAGCTTACGGCTAAAGGTTTACGTACCCTAATACTGGAACGGGGGCGCGATGTGCGGCACGTGACCGACTACCCCACTACCAACATGCAGCCCTGGGAGTTTGATCACCGCAACCAGCTTACCCGCGAGGTGCGCGAACAAAACCCCATTATCAGCAAGTGTTACGCCTTTTACGAAGGCACCGAGCAGTTTTTTGCCAAAGATGCCGAGCAACCCTACGTCCAGGAAAAACCCTTCGACTGGATTCGGGGCTACCAGGTGGGCGGTAAATCGCTGATGTGGGCGCGGCAAACCCAGCGGTGGAGCCAGTTTGATTTTGATGGCCCCGCCCGCGATGGCTTTGCCGTGGCCTGGCCCATTGGCTATCAGGATTTAGCCCCCTGGTACAGCTATGTAGAACGCTTTGCTGGTATTTCGGGGAATAAAGATGGGCTGGACACCCTGCCCGATGGCGAGTTTCTGCCCCCCCACGAGTGGAATTGCGTGGAAAGCTATTTTCAGAAACAAGTAGCCAGTCGCTACAAAGACCGGCACGTGATTATGGGCCGTGCGGCTCACATTACCAAGCCGAACCCCATTCATACGGCGCAGGGCCGGGCGCAGTGCCAGCACCGCACCATTTGCGAGCGCGGTTGCCCGTTTGGTGGGTATTTCAGCAGCAATTCCTCCACCATTCCGTGGGCGTTAAAAACCGGTAAACTGACCCTGCGGCCTCACTCGGTGGTGCATTCCATTATTTACGATGAGCAGAAGGGCAAAGCCACGGGTGTGCGGGTTATTGATGCCGATACCAAGCAGATGATGGAGTTTTACGCTAAAATCATTTTTGTCAACGCAGCCGCGCTAAACACTAACCTCATTCTGCTCAACTCCACTTCCAGCCGGTTTCCCAATGGCCTCGGCAACGACAGTGGGGTGCTGGGCAAATATGTAGCCTTTCATAACTACCGCGCAGGCATTTCGGCACAGTACGATGGCAACCTCGACTCGACCACCGACGGTCGTCGGCCCAATAGCCCCTACATTCCGCGTTTCCGCAATGTGTATAAGCAGGAAACTGATTTTCTGCGGGGATATGCAGCCGGGTTCTCGGCGGGAAGAATTGAAAAAACCAACCGCGATGGGATTGGGACCGACTTGAAACACAACCTCACCAATCCCACCCTGGGCGGCTGGCATGTTGGCTCGCACATGATGGGTGAGACCATCCCCAAAGAAACGAATTATGTGGCCCTCGACCCTAACCTGAAAGACCCCTTTGGCGTGCCTCAACTGAAAATCAGCATTGTTTACGACGATAATGATGAGAAGATGATTAAGGATTTTCAGGAGCAGTTCACCGAAATGTACACGGCAGCGGGTTTCACCAATATCCGTGTACGCGACGATAAGCGCAACCCTGGACTGGATATTCACGAGATGGGCGGGGCCAGAATGGGCAAAGACCCTAAAACGTCGATGCTGAATAGCCACAATCAGCTACATGCCTGCAACAATGTGTTTGTGACTGATGGGGCTAGCATGACCTCTACCTCGACCCAAAACCCCTCGCTGACGTACATGGCCATGACCGCCCGCGCCGTCGATTACGCTGTGAAGCAGATGAAGGCTCTCAAACTGTAATGGCTAAACCATTTTTAGACGACGATTTTCTGTTGCAATCGGCACCGGCGCGGCAGCTCTACCACGAGTTTGCCCGCCCCATGCCGATTATCGACTACCATTGCCACCTGCCACCCGACCAGATTGCTGCCGATACCCGCTTTGACAACCTAACCCAGGTGTGGCTCTACGGCGACCATTACAAGTGGCGGGCCATGCGTACCAATGGCGTACCCGAACGGTATTGCACGGGGTCGTCGGCCGCAGGAGCGGCTTCCGACTGGGAGAAGTTCAGGATGTGGGCCGAAACAGTGCCGTACACCCTGCGCAACCCACTGTATCATTGGACCCACTTGGAACTCCAGCGGTACTTTGGCATTACTGAATTGCTCAATGCTGACTCAGCCCGGCGGATTTACGATGCCTGCACCGAGAAACTACAATCGCCTGAATACAGCGTACGCGGCTTGCTGAAACGCATGAATGTAGCTGTAGTTTGCACCACCGACGACCCTGCTGACTCGCTGGAACACCACCGGGCCATTGGCCAAAATCCGTTTGGGGTGCAGGTGCGGCCCACCTTCCGGCCCGACAAAGCAATGGCCGTTGACGACCCAGCCCCGTATAACCAGTACCTTGCCCGGCTGGAACAGGCATCGGGCATCATCATTCAGGAGTACGATGATTTGCTGGCAGCCCTACAAACCCGGCACGATTACTTTGCCGAACTGGGCTGTGTGCTCTCTGACCACGGTCTGGAACAACTCTACGCTGCCGACTGTGATGAGGCCACCAGCCGCGCTTTATTCCGCAAAATCAGAGGAGGGCAAGCCTTAACGCCCACTGAAATAGTGGTGCTAAAATCGGCCCTGCTGATCTCCCTGGCCGAAATGGACTGG
>JBBQUC010000163.1:0-8068 GCA_038212815.1 Cytophagales bacterium | reverse complement strand
TACCCCCCGCCCCTGGATGTTGCCCGCTGCCAGTATGCTGGCCACGGCTGCTATGCTGGTAGTCACGGTTGGGGTGTACCGCAGTAATCAACAACTGCGGTATGATGTAGCCACCCTGACGAAAACCGTGGCGCGGATTGAGCAGAAAACGGCCCGGCAGGCTAACCGCCCCGATACGGTGTATATTACCCGCTACGTTACGCCTGATGGCCAGTCCGGCACTGTCTCTTCTGTCTCCCCAGCGTTGCCTCCCTACCAACGAGCTGCCCAGCCCGACGACCCGCTGATGGCCGTCCGCGCAAAACCAGATCGGCTTACTGCAATAGACAATACCCCTTTATCAACGCCTAAACCCCCTCTCTATAGCAAACCTTCTACATTTTCTACTGAGCGTCAACCCCTAACAGCCGCTGCCCCCCCCCGACTGGCTACTACCGACCCGGCTGGCACTGCCCCCCGCATCGAGTCGGCTCCGACAGGGGATAAACCCGTAGCAAACGAAGTCCTGCCAACCGACAGCTATCGTCGGGTAGCTACGGGCCGCAACCGAATGGGTACTATGGCTGCTGGTGTTCCCGTTGGTTCCATTCCCCAAAAAGGAGCGTACCAACGGGAGCAGTTGGCGGGAACTACTACCGATGCGCCCGTAACCGACCGCTTTGCCAGCACCGACGTGCAGCCCGTAGCCCCCCCTCCGGTTACTACGGGTGCTAGCCCGCAACTTACCCTAACCCCATTGGCGGTGCTGCCCCTGCGGGTAGACTCGGCCTACTATGTAGAAGGGCGGGCGCGTACCCTGCGCCGGATGCGCCGGTGGGTTAACACGCCCACTGTTGCAGTAGCGCAAGCAGAAAGTGCGGCAACGGTCTCACCCACCCATCGGCAGGTTCGGTTGGGGGTTAGTGGAGAAGCCGGGGTAGGGCAATGGAGCCTGGGCGTTTATACCGAACTGATACTGAACAGTCACCTCACGCTGGGGTTGGGCCTCAACCGCCTGGAGCAGCTATCGGGGCATTTTCTGACCGACGAGCAGTTTAACGAGCGCACCAAGCAGGATTTTCGGCGCGATTATGCCAACGGAGTCGATCCCCTTCAGGATATTCTGGACATTAACCGGCGGGATATGATCTGGCAGTTACCCATTAGCCTTGGCTACCGGGTGCCGCTGAAAAACGGGTTTGCCATTACGCCATCGCTGGCTACTACCCTTACCTGGCAGGTTACCGAGCAAACCTCGTTCAGCTACCGGCGCGGCCCCCGCGAGTTTAACCTGGCTCAGCACGACTTCAACCGCCCCCCCGGAGCCTACAATAGCTGGTCGCTGGCAACGGTGGCCGAGAAATCCTGGTCGCATTGGGTGGCGCAGGCCGGGCCATACCTAAGCATTCCCTACCGCTCGCAACCCGGCGGGTATGCCCTCACCGGTGGGCTGCGCATTAGATTACTGTATCAGTTTTAAGCGCGGCACCCTTAATTTACGGTAAACTGGTACTTCCCCGACCCAACTTTTACCGACACATACCCTGCTGCGGCAGGCCCAACCTGCATGTCGGCAGTGCCTGCCAGGGGCTTCCCACCCTCCTGAACAACCCCGGCGTTGGGGGCTGGTACATAGACTGTTGCGGTGGTGTTGGCGGGTATCTCTACGTCCAGGGTTAGTTTGGTACCCTCCGTTTTCCAGTGCGAGGATGCCCGTCCGTAGGGCGTTTGCAGGTCGGCTTCGGCGCGGGTCAGTTTGGGGTTTGGGTAGGGCTTAATCAAAATCCGTTTGTAGCCCGGCGCATCGGTCTCGGTATCCAGCCCGGCCACTACCCGGTACATCCAGTCGCCGATGGCTCCGTAGGCATAGTGGTTGTAGGAGTTCATCGACGGGGTTTGAAAGGTGTGGTCGGGCTTTATCCCATCCCACCGCTCCCAGATGGTGGTGGCCCCCATTTTTACCGGATACAGCCAGGAGGGGTATGTCTCCTGCATGAGCAGGGTATAGGCCACATCAGTATAGCCAAAGCGGTTTAGCACGTGGCAGAGGTAGGGCGTACCTAAAAAGCCCGTAGTAAGGTGATTGCCGTAGCTTTTGATATTATCGGCCAGCCGCCGGGCGGCATCGGCCCGCTGCCCATCGGGTAGCATATCGAAGTGCAGGGCCAGCACATACGCTGTTTGCGAGCTGGACACCAGCCGACCACTGCCGGTAGTGTACTCTTTTCGGAAAGCCTCTTTTATCCGTTGCCCCAGGGCCGTGTAAGCAGTCGCATCATCGGTCTTCCCCAGCACCGTGGCTGCGTTGATGAGCAGTTGGGTGGAGTGCGCAAAAAAGCACTGGGCAATCAGGTATTTGTCAGTAATGGCCGACCGACCATCGTTATCATCGTCGGGGCGGTAAAACAGCCAGTCGCCAAAGTGGAAACCTGTGTTCCAGAGGGGCAGGGGTTCGGTATCGGCCTTACTGGTGGTTTTCATGTAATCGACCCACGCTTTCATGCTGGCGTACTGATCGTCCAGAATCCGGCGGTCGCCGTAGGCCAGGTACATGTTCCAGGGGGCAATGGTGGCTACATCGGCCCAGCCCGCACTACCCCCGGAGTTAGCACCCAGCACGTTGGGTATCACAAACGGCACCGAACCGTTGGGCTGCTGATCGGCGGCAACATCTTTGAGCCACTTGGCAAAAAAGTTATGCACGTCCATGTTGTAAGCCGCCGTGCGCGAAAACGCCTGTGCATCGCCCGTCCAGCCAAGCCGCTCGTCGCGCTGCGGGCAATCGGTGGGTACGTCGAGAAAATTGCCGCGCTGCCCCCACTGAATGTTGTGCTGCAACTTGTTGATGAGCGGGTGCGAGGAGGCAAACTGCCCCGTTGGCTGCATGTCGGAGTAGAGGGCCGTGGCGGTGAAGTTTTCGGGGCGTAGTTCACCAGGGTAGCCCTCTACTTTAATGAACTGAAACCCCTGCCAGGTAAAATGCGGCTCGAAAGTTTCAGAGCTGCCCCCTTTCAGGATATAGGTATTCTGGCACTTGGCTGCCCGCAGGTTATCGGTATAAAAATTCCCGGCTTTATCAAGTACTTCAGCGTGCGAAATCGTGATTTTATCGCCTGCTTTGCCCGTGGCCGTTACGGCTACCCACCCCACCAGGTTCTGGCCAAAATCTAGCACGGTTTCGCCTTTTGGGGTTTTAAACACCCGGATGGGCTTAAACGTCTCGCGTTTCCGCACGGGTTCGTTGTAGGTAGCCAGCAGTACATTTTTAGGATAGTCTTTCACGGCCACGGCAGTCCAGGTGGGGTCGGCATAGGCGGCTGTGGCCCAGCCTGCTTTCTCCAGCCGGGCATCGTAGGTTTCGCCGTTATAAATCTCGGCGTACCGGATTGGCCCGGTCGATGATTGCCAACTCCCATCCGTCACCACCGATTCGGTGCTCCCGTCGCCGTAGGTAATGTTGATCTGGCATAGTAGGGCAATGTCTGAGCCGTAATAATTCTTGTTGTTATCAAACCCGATAATACCCCGATACCAGCCATTACCCACTGTAACGCCAATGGCGTTGGCTCCCGGCTGTAGCAGGCTGGTTACATCGTAGGTCTGGTATTGCAGCCGTTTTTTGTAGCTTGTCCAGCCGGGGGTGAGGTAGGCATCGCCAATGCGCTGGCCATTGAGCTGGGCTTCATACATGCCGTGGGCGGTTATATAGGCCGTGGCTGATTTGATCTTTTTGCTGGTGCTGAACACTTTTCTGAACAGGGGGCTAGGGCGGGTGGTGTCATTGGCCGCTGGTTCAATCCAACTGGCTTTCCAGTCGGCAGGGCTAAAAAGAGCGGTTTGCCAGAACGCCGGACTGCTCCAGGCCGAGGGTTTGCCCGCCTGGTCCCAGACCCGCACCTGCCAGTGATACCGCTGCCCCGACCGCAGGGCTTGCCCGCTATACGGCACCCATACCGACTGGTCAGACATGATTTTACCCGTATTCCAGACCCCGCCTTTAGCCAGTGATGCGGCATCGGTACTTACCCTCAGTTCGTAGGCCGTTTGCCGAATGCTGCGGCCCGGCCCGGTTAGTTGCCAGCTAAACCGGGGCTGGGTCTGGTCTAAGCCAATGGGATTCGAGAGGTTTTCGCAGCGGAGGTTTTGCAACACCACCTGTGCGGGACTGATCAGCGTGTATAGGCAAACAAGGAGACTAGTAAACAGAGCTTTCATTCAGGACAGGGGTTTAGCACTGACCAGATAAAGGCCCACCGCAGCCGCTTTTACCCGCAGGGGTAGCCACTCAGTAAATAGCCGCCAAGAGTAATTGGTAATACGGAATCTTTTATGCAGATTTCCAAAGATTTAGCCTCCAGATTCAGTACTGCCCTCCCCTGCATTCTGCTCTTATTGATAAACCCCTTTTTACCCTCACGATGCGTTATTTCATCCTGTTATCGGTGGCTGTACTTTGCCAGTCCTGTGCGCCAACCATCCGGTCGTTCTCGGCCTACCCGCAAAAAATTACCGCCCGCGATTCAGTGCGGGTCAACTGGAACCTGCGCGGCACCCCCACCATGCTGGTATCGCAACGTACCGACTCGACCGATCTGGCACCGGGGCAGGCCGCTCCGCACTTTATGGAGTTGACGCTGGTGGCCAAAAAGAAGCAGAAAGAAACGCGTAAAGTAATGCAGATTAAGGTGGTACCCGATGTAAGCACCGAAGAGATTGTGTTTAAAACCGAACTGCATGGCGATACGCTGGTGGCGGCAGGCGATAAAAACGAGCAGGACTGGGGGCCAATCTTTCACCTGGGGGCTATAACGGAAACAACGGGCCGCCTGCTGCTGGTTACCCATGCGGGCAAAACCGCTACCCTCTCGGCAGCAGACCCAACCTCTATAGCTTTTCAACGCCTGCCCGTTGGCGGCTACTGGGCATTCCGCTCGCTGCTAACCGCCCCCGAACGTGCCGACCACCGTACGGCCCCTAACCGACTGCGCATCACCGCCACAATTCTCCATAAAACCCGCTAACCGCATGGCTACCTTACTTGACAACATCGACACGATTGTACTGGTCATGTTCGAGAACCGATCATTCGACCATTTTTTAGGGCATTTAAGCTACGATAAACTGCAAACCCAGGCCGATGGGTTGCTCTCTCCCCTCAGTCAGGAGCAGTATGAGAACCTGTACAAAGGCACAAGCTACAAGCCCTTCCGCATTCCGAAAGATATAAACCTGGAGGCCGATCTGCCGCACGAGTTCGATGCAGTGGATACGCAGTTGGCTAAATCTGACGTGACGGGGGCGTTCACCATGTCGGGGTTTGTGGAGGCTTATGCTAAAGCTACGGGCAGTAATCCCAATACGCAGGCCGACCCGATGGGGTTTTTCTCGGCCAGTCAGGTGCCCATCAGCAGTTTTCTAGCGCAGCATTTCTGCGTGTGTGATCGGTGGTTCTGCCCCTTACCCAGCAGCACTCAGCCTAACCGAACGATGGCGTTTTGTGGCGAGTCGGCTATTCATAACACCAAAACCCGCCCCATTCCGGCCAACAATAATATTTTCGACTGGTTAACTACCAACCAAGTGCGCTGGCGCGATTATCACGATGGGCTGTCGTTTTTCGCGCTCTACCCCTCACTCTGGGATCATATGCTGGGCAAAAACTTTCGCGATTATGAGTTTCTGTTCAGCGATAGGCTGCACGAAGACTCCGACACGGCTCCGCAGGTTATTCTGGTAGAACCTTCGTATCAGGATGCCCCGCACATTGGCCCCGACCACCCCAACGATAACCACGCTCCCCTGGCCATTGGCTGGGGCGAAGATTTTCTTCGGCGCACCTACGAAGCTATATCGGCGAATAAAGCCCGCTGGGAGAAAACCCTGATGGTGGTGTATTACGACGAGCATGGCGGCTTTTTCGATCATGTGCCACCCCCACTCGTTACCTACAGCACCACGGGCAATAACCCGCATCACTTTGCCAGCATGGGGCCACGCGTACCCGCTCTGCTGATATCTCCCCTGGTTGAGCCAGGGTCGGTCTGCCACGACGTATTTGACCATACATCCGTGTTGCAACTCCTGGCCGAAAAGTTTACCCCCGGCCAGCCCTATTCGGCCAGTGTGCAGGCCCGCAGCCAGCAACCCTCTGGCCCCAAAAGTATATCGGTAGCCCTGACCAACACGGCCCCGTTTTTGCCCCCTCATGCCCCCGCCGGGCAAATTGCCGTAACCTCGGCCCTGGGCGACAGCATTGCCGTTGCACCTACGCCCTCGCAGGCAATGGCGCAATCGTTCGAGATGGCCGCTCAGAATCTGCTAAAAGACGAGAAACCAGGAATGCTCGAAAAATACCCGGAACTGTTCCAGTGGCGCGATGCCGTTGCCAAAGCACGCGGGGCTTCTTGAGAAGTTGTTTACCGGTTCAGCCAGGGCTTTCTTACACAAACTCCCAGCCCTGAAAGAGTGGCATTTGTATAGAAAAAAGCGGTCATTGAGTTCTTTTAGAACACCGAAGAGGTGTCAGTATCCTGTTCTATCACCCCTTCGGAGTTTAAAAACTAGCCGTTTCCTATTGAACCAGGAGCCATGTCATGCCTTAGGTATTGTGATAAGAAAGCCTTGTTTGGTTATCTAAACTATTTTCACGATAATTGGATACGCGACCATTTTGTTCGCATATTAGCGAGTTGGCAAAAAGGTAATTTAGACACACTTTACGAAGTGACAAAAATAAATGGCAAGAAAAAAACAGATTAGTAATTTTCCAACCTTTGACGAATTAATTATTCCAACAGTTAAGGCTTTAATTAACTTAGGTGGTTCAGGAAGTGTTAAAGAAATAAACACAAAAGTTTATGAAATTGCAAATCTTACAGATGAAGTTTTACTAATTCCCCATGGAGAAGATGGAACTACAATTGAAGTTGACTACCGACTTGCGTGGAGTAGAACTTATTTGAAAAAATTCGGACTTCTTGAAAATTCATCAAGAGGAATCTGGGCTTTATCAAAATCAGACATTGACATAACGCAACTTGACCATATAGAAATAGTTAGAGCAGTAAGGGGGCAAGATAATTCAAATCGCCCAAACACTAAAATTCCACAAGGTGATACCGATTTAGTTGAACAAGTAATAACCGAAGAAGTTGACAATACTGAAGAATGGAAAGAAAAACTTCTTAATATTCTTTACAATATTACCCCAGCAGCATTTGAACGTCTTGCACAAAGACTATTAAGAGAGAGTGGCTTTTTTCAAGTTGAAGTAACAGGAAAAGTGGGTGACGGTGGAATTGATGGAAAAGGAATTGTTAGAGTAAGTGGACTACTAAGTTTTCACGTTATTTTTCAGTGTAAGCGTTATAGAGGTTCAGTAACTCCAAGCCAAATTAGAGATTTTAGAGGAGCAATGCAAGGAAGAGCAGATAAAGGACTTGTAATTACGACAGGCACCTTTACAAGGGAAGCAATTAAAGAAGCAACAAGAGATGGTGCACCTCCAATTGACCTTATTGACGGAGAACTTCTTTGCGATAAATTAAAAGAATTAAAATTGGGTGTGGAGACTAAATTAATAGAGATAATTGACATAAAAAGCGATTGGTTTAACAACTTATAGGCTAGACCGAGAAGAAGCCAAGCAGCCAACATTGGGTTTTGTGCAAATGAGACGGATGGAAGTACAATTAACATTTTTACAAATCTAAGCGGAGGTTCGGGCTTGACAAATATTGTTGTATATTTGTACCACACAGGATTCCCCGATTTCCCCCAATCAGCAGCAGTAATAGACAGACGGGATGCTAGTTCTGAACCTAATCTGATACTCTGTTCGTTATATATTATTTTGGGACGACTAATTACGATTAGGGCAACAAACCCCTCGTGAAAAGAATGAAAAGTTGAGTGTGATTTTTTTGATAAAAAACTGAATTTAAAATTATGATCAGGTTAAACGCATTTAAATAGCGGTTAGGACTTTAAGCAAATAATTGTTATCCCAACCCGCTAACTTCCGCCGACTCTTAATACTTTCTTTGTCTTTCATACGATGCAAGGCTTGAAGAGCAAGCTTGCGAATGGT
>JBBQUC010000162.1:0-8101 GCA_038212815.1 Cytophagales bacterium | reverse complement strand
AGAGGAGATTAGCAAGCCAGTAGTGCCGTATGCACCTGTCGAACCGGTCGGAGTGGCTCAATTAGCCCAAAAAAGGTCAGTTGACGAGCCTGCCCAGCGCAGGATGGGGGCAGAATCACCAACTTTGACCCTAACTGCTGCTCCACCGGAGCTTGGCTCAACCAAGGTATTGGCAACCGGCCAGGGTCTCTCAGGTACCGATCAGTCGGGTGTCGCTACGAGGCCCGTTCTACCGGCTGCACAGCCAGACAGCCCCAAAGCAACGGCTACCCTGGCGGCTTTTATCCCAACCCGGCTGGCCAGCCGACCGCCAACCTTTGGCATGCCCGGTATCAGCCGAATTGTGTGGGTCAGCCCCGAAGCCCCACAGCCTGAAACCCCCGCTGAAAGCCAGGCCCGACGCGAGCACTGGGCATCGGTGAGTGTTATGCCAAACTCGTTTAACCCCACATTGGCGTTACAAGCTAGCCCATCGGCTAGTTTCGCCAATGCACAAAGCCGGGCACTGGGTATGTCGGCAATTAGTAGCCATGCCAACTTCTCGATGGCCTATCAAGCCGGGGCAGGTATGCAGCTCGATAACCACTGGTCGGTTGAAACGGGGGTAGCTTATTTGCAGGGTCGCTCTACTGTTGCCAGCCCGGTGCAGAGTTTGGTCGCTAACGCTGCGTTCAAGCCTGGCGACAATGGATCGGCAAGTTCGCAAAACTTATATGCCGATGTAGTGCGCAGTTTTGTTCAGCCGGGGTATAGTGTTGCACAATTCGATAATAGCGGGCCAGGGACTACTGCGGGGTCTGGACTCCTGCCAGGCCCAACGGCCTCGTCGGGGTCGCTCTACAGTAGCAGTGTCCAGCAGTCGGTAGCCAATGATTACCGCTATGTGCAGGTGCCGGTGCAGGTAGGGTATCAGCTTCGGCCCCGTAAAAAACTGGGCGTAGCTCTGCTGGGTGGTTTGTTAGCTAATTGGTTTGTGCGGAACACCATTGGCGATGAGCTTGTTATACAGCCAGGTAACGGGCTGTATCGTCCGCTATCGTGGGCTGGTGCTGCCGGTATGCGGCTGCGGTATCGGTCAACTCGCCGGTGGTCGGCCTCAGTAGCTGGTATGTACCAGCAGGGGCTGCAATCAGGTACAGAGGCAGCATCGGGGCTACAAACCCGCCCACAAACACTGGGCATGAGTTTTGGCGTTGATTATCACTTTTAACGAAATCGCGTAGCGGCTCAGGCAGCTAATAGCGTACAACAAAACGATGAAACTACTTATTTTAGGTTCGTTACTGGCTCTGGCCCTGGGCACCTGTTCGGAGAAGAGCGTTGGCCCACAGGCAGACCCCCTGGTGATTCACACGGGTACCTCGTTTGGTTTCTGCACAGGGTATTGCGTAAAAGACTACGTGATTACGGGTACAACCATCACCCTTACCCAACGGGGTACAAGCAGACAGGGAGTAAACCCCGATAAGACCTGTCAGACCAGTCTGGGAGCCACCGCTTGGGATGCCCTGAAAGCGAAGGCCGACTTTACGGCTTTCAGCAAAATACCGCCCACTCTGGGTTGCCCCGACTGTGCCGATGGTGGTGCCGAGTATATCGAACTACAGCAGGGCGATGCCGTACACCGGGTTACGTTTGAGTATGGAGCCACCATCCCCGGATTTGAGTCGCTGGTAAGCGACCTGCGGGCAAAGCGGGAATCGTTAAAAGCCTGTAATTAACCAGCACGATGAAGACGCAACTTACTCTGGTCCTTATGGCTATGCTAGCCATGGCTGCCTGTAAAAATACCTCTGTTCCGACACCCAACCCGGGAGCAACCGTGCGGGTATCGGCTCCATTTGCCAGCCAAACGACCGATTTTGCCTTTGAGACCTTTAAGCAGGTGAACGCGGCAGAAGGCGTAGGGAAGAACATATTCATCTCGCCCCTGAGCCTGCACATCGCCCTGGGCATGATTTTGACTGGGGCCAATGGGCAAACCGCTACCGAAATACAAAAAACCCTGAAACTCGACGCTCAGACACTGGCCGAGGCTAACCAGACCTACCAGACCCTGCTTACCAACCTGCCCAAAGCCGACCCGGCCGTAACGCTCACGCTGGCCAACTCGGTTTGGTATCGGCAGGAGTTTACCGTTGAGAAGTCTTTTCAGGATGTGCTGCGCGATACATTTAGTGCGGAGGTATCGGCGCAGGATTTCGGGAGTCCAGCCACTAAAGACAAGATCAACGCCTGGGCCAGTAGCAAAACCAATGCTAAAATCCCAAAGGTACTCGATGAGATTAAGCGCGACGACGTGCTGTTTCTGCTGAATGCCCTGTATTTTAAAGGCAACTGGAAAACCAAATTCGACCCCACCCGCACTGTCGATAACCCCTTTACCCTGGCTACCGGTGGCCAAAAGTCGGTGCGCATGATGCGGATGAATGAATCGATTCGGCGGGCGTTCCGGCCTGGCTATACGGCCTTTGAGCTTCCGTATGGCAGTGGTGACCGGTTTGCCATGACCGTGCTGCTGCCCAACAATCCGGGTACGGGTTCGGAGAAATTGACTGCCGATGCCCTGATTCAATCGTTTACGGCTGCCGATTGGAAACAGTTGCAGCAGGATATGATCGAAGGAAAACTAGATATTGGCTTGCCTAAATTCACGTTCAGCTACGCCATTAATGTAACTGATGTGCTGAAGAAACTGGGTATGCCAATGGCGTTTACTGCCCAGGCCGACTTTACCAAAATCAACACAAAAGGTGGGTTGCTACTCAGTTTTGTAAAACAAAATACCTTTGTAGCTGTCGATGAAACCGGTACCGAAGCAGCTGCGGTCACTACCGGCGGCATCGGCCTCACTTCGTTGCCCCAATCGTACCTCTGCGACCATCCATTTGTTGTCATCATCCACGAAAAAACGTCGGGTACAGTGCTGTTCATGGGCAAAATTGCTAATCCAGAAACCAATTCATAACATGCTTATCACTCTCAAAATCATGAAATCATACGTCTTCCTTGTGCTTACTGTCTTTGTAGGCATAACGGCCTCCTGTACATCTCCTACCCCATGCGGCTGTGTTAGTCCGGTACCTCAATCGGATGCGTCGCTCATCGGCATCTGGAAATTAGTGCGGGTCACGTACGGTCTGACCCAGAAAACAGCTACCCCTACCGAATTAGGATATGACGAAACCATTGAGTTTCGGGCTAACGGGATGTTTCAGAAACTTAAGTTGGGCAATGATCCGAATATGGGTAACCAAATTCGGATAGAAGAAACGGGTACATTTTCTACCGGTGCCAATACCAGCCAAACGGCGGAAAAACAGGCAGTTTTTTATTCGCAGGATAAAACCATGCAGCCTTACCGAATCGAGTCTGTAAAACTGTTCCTGTATGAACGGGGAGCACAGGGAGCCACCATTGCTGATGGCTCCACGTATGAGTATGTAAAGCAGTAGCTGTCTGGTCAAAATGCCACTTTGTCGCGCTGTCGGATACTATATTCGTCTTTCGGGAAGAGGTCGGTATTTATTTCGCCACTCAGGGCTGAGGGGGGCGGCAATAGTTGGGTTTGGTGCTGATAGGTTGCCAGCAGTAGGGCCAGATTAATCCCCGCAATGCCATAATGCTGCCGACTGAAGGCACTCTCTGCCCGCAGCCGGATGGTTGGCCAATCGACCACAATGGGTTGATTGCTGCCAATGAGCACCAGATGCTCTACGTACACAACGTGCGGGAAGACTTGCCGAAACGTGTTTAGAATCCGGCCTGTGGGGCACCAGGTTACCGCTAACCCGCCACGGTTGAGCTTAGAGCGGAGTAGGCCAAAGTACTCTCTCGAGTAAATATTACCCGAAAAGGCTGAGGTGGGCCGTAGGGCATCGGCTTCAATGACATCGTACGTATCGGGTCGTTGGCGAAGCGCAAACCGGCCATCCCGAAAAATCAGTTTCAGGCGCGAATCGGCCAATACATAGCGTATGGCGGTATCGTGGGCAACGGTGGCATAGTCAGCCAAGAGCCGCGCCTGATTGCTCACAATCTCAAAACAATCAATTTGCCGGGTTTCTGGCCGACCGCCGATCCCATGAACCGTTCCTGCCGACCCCAGGCCAATAACGGCCACTTTTTTGGGATTAGGGTGCATCATGACGGGCAATGCCCCTAACAGGGTATGTACTTCATCAAACGCGTAGGGCATACCACTCTGCCCCAGACCATTCACAAAGACCACCCCACCCCGCCGGTCGGGGGTGAGTTTAATGACTGATACCCCCGACTCATTTTCGTTGAACAGAATCTGACTGGCCGACTCTACTCCGTTCATCAACTGCCAAAAACGGGTATTGTCTGGAATGAAGAGCACAATAAGCCCCTGAAATGCTACCAACACCAGCATGGCTGTTATCGGTAAATGTTTCCGAATAACCAGTAGCAGGCTGTAGATCAACCCCACTGCCGCCAGGCCCCGCAGGAGCAGTGACGAACCCAGCATAGGAAAACCGATCCAGGTGATCCACCAGGCACCCAGGGCAGAGCCAACAATATTGATAAACTGTAGCCAACCCACTTTTCGCCCGACCTCGTCGTACCGATCCTGAATCAGCGATTGCGACACGGAAAAACTCAGTCCCATCAGAAATGTAGGGACAAACAGCAGAAACAGCGGGATCAGGCCGTAGGTAAACAGGCTGTACCGAAATCCCAGCATGGGTTCGCCACTCCGGAAATAGGCCCATAAAAAACCGAGACTGGATACCCGGCTGATGGCATTGACAAAGAGGATGATAGATAGACCTGTGTAGGTATAGAGCAGTACCTGCGCTACCAAAAACAACCGCTCCCGCCGTACAGGCAAGCTAAAATAGGTACGCTGTCCCAGCCAAACTCCCACCCAGGTGCCAATGGCCATTGCCCCAAGATAAATGGCCAGCAAGACTGAAAAAGTGAGCGAAACAGATTTGATGAGCGTTTCAAGCACCCTAAACCAGATTAATTCGAGCGAAAGTGCGGCTAGCCCCGACAAAAAATAATGCCCTGACCAGCTGGTTAACCTACGGGTAAAGCGTAGCGGCTGGGGTAGCTCCAGGGTAGAGGCCGGTGCGGGCGGTAGGAGAGGGGTTACCAACAAGTTGCTGGATAGTGCCCACGCGCCAAGCGCACAAATGCCGTTGAACGCCACCCCCACCCAAATGGCTGACTCATACCCCAGTTGCCTAACCAGCACAAACCCCGTGATAAATGCGCCAACAGCGGCCCCCAGGGTATTGACTCCGTATAGCCAGCTAATGTAGCGGGCCTGCTCCGTACCCGTACCAAACCGGAACGCCCGCGATAGAGCCGGGAGGGAGAATCCCATGAGAAAGGTGGGTATCAGCAATACCCCAAAAACAAGAGTGTATAGCTGCAAGGGGCTGTTGCCAACAGTAGGGTTAGCGACATACAAAAAATCGTATAGAATGAGCTTGCTAAACCCCGCAAAAAGCAGAATGCCGACCTCTGCCCCAATAAAGTAGCGTAGGTTGTTGCGGGCCGAAGCCTGGTCGGCCAGACGCCCACCGGTCAAATAACCCAACCCCAGCCCCGCCATAAATGCCGATACGATCAGGCTGATGCTAACCGTATCGGAACCCGTATAAAAGACAAGCAACCGCTGCCAAACTACCTGATAGAGCAAGGCGGCAAAGCCAGACAGGAAGAATAAAACAAACAGGAATTTGACGGCAATAGGCGAACGGGTAGCGGAAGAAGTCATTGCGAGCAAGTTACATGGCCCAAATATAGGAGACAGAATAAAGTTTGATACCCATTCCAACGCTTTTGCCCGATTTAGAATCAAGGAATTACCGAGACGTTAGCCAGGCGACAACCCCAGCTTTATGAAACGCCACTTTGTGAAACTATGGACACCAAACAACTACTGATAGCCTGCCTGATTGCGATTTGGGGCCTCACTGCCTGCTCCGACAAGTGCGAGCAAACGCGGGTATATCGTAAATACACGCCACTACAGGTAAAACTAACCGATTTGCGGCAGCCGGTCAAATCAACGGCCCCACGGGGATTGGAAGAGCCGGGCAAGATTTACGTTAAAGATAGCTACCTCTTCATCATCGAAACCAAGCAGGGAATTCACGTTATCGACAATACCGATCCGGCTAATCCCCGCCCACTGTCGTTTATCCCGGTTCCGGGAACGGTCGATCTGGCCGTGCGCGACAATATTCTCTATGCTGATAGCTACATTGATTTGGTAGCTTTAGACATCAGCAATCCAACAACCGTGCGCGAGGTAAGCCGCATCCAAACGGGATTTACCTCCGGTCTGGTAGGCCGAACGAACTGGTCGTATAATCCGGCCAACGACTACATTAGCGATTCAAAGGAAGAGGTGGTGACGGAAGTGGTCAAGACCGATTGTGAGAGCAACCTGAACATTGTTCCGTATCCGTTTGCGATCCCCTGGTTTGGCTGGTATTACAGCTATGCCGCCTTCGATCTGTCTAGTGCATCCAAATCCAGCATTGGGCAGATTACCCCAAATACGGGTACAGGCGGCTCAACGGCCCGGTTTGCAGCTGTAGGCGATAACCTGTATGTCGTCAATCAAAATTCACTACAGCTTATCAATATTGCTGATCCTGCCCACCCGCAGCGGGGTGCTAAAGCGCAACTGAACTGGAACGTAGAGACTATTTTCCCCTATCGGCAGAAACTGTTTATTGGCACCAACCAGGGCATGTATATTTATGATATTAGCCAGCCAGCTGACCCTAAACTCCTGTCGAGCTACGACCATATCCGCGCCTGCGACCCGGTGGTGGTAGAGGGAAACTACGCCTACATAACCCTGCGCGGAACCAATGCCTGCCGTACGGGTAGCTCCGACCTGCTCGAAATTGTGGATATAAGCAACCTGTCCAGCCCGAAGCGGGTCGTCTCGTATCCACTCGAAAATCCGTACGGGCTGGCGATCAATTACCCGACACTGTATGTGGGACGAGGGGGTAAAGGATTACAAGTTATTGATGTAACCGACCCGGTAAATCCAAAAATACAGCGCACGTATGCTGAGGTGAACGCCCTGGATTTGATACCGTTAAATAAAACATTGTTAGTTATCGGCACAGACGGTTTATACCAGTATGCCTACTCACAATCAGCGAGTTTGCAGCTTTTAAGTAAAATAAGTGCAAAAAAACCGTATTAATTATGAAACTTTTGCCGCAGATAGTAGTCTTACTATTGCTTTCGCTAAGTGGGCGGGCGCAGCCGGAGTTGAGTCATTGGCAAACAGACATTACCTTTGGCGTGCAGGCTGGCAAGGTCAATACCGAAAGCTCTCCGAATAGTTACTGGGCTGGGGGTGGAGACTTTATAGCGCCGGTGTATCAACCGGCTTATTATTACTACTACCCGGTTGATGCAACGCGAAATCGGTACGGCTTGTCTATACAGGTGTTCGAGGGGTATCGGCTAAACCATTGGCTGATACCAGGAATTACGGCTGGTGTGGACTGGTATGATAATACACAGTTATTTCCGGTGGCTATTGGTGTAAGGGGTGATTTGCTGAAGAACGAACGACGTATTATGCCGTTCTATAGCCTAGAGAGTGGTTACGGATTTCGGGGATTCAGTTATCATGGAAATCAGTTACATGGTGGGTGGTCATGGAGTCCGGGAGTAGGAATACGCATAAAAACAGGAAATAAAACAGCCTACATTGTTAGCGTGGGATACAAACATCAGGAGGCAAAATTAGTTTCACCTACAGATGGTTACACAACGTTATCATTAATCGAAACCCGTCGATACAACAGACTCTTTTTTCGGATGGGTTTCAGCTTTTAAAAATTATGGTCCAGCGCATTACAAACGTTATGAAGAATTGCCTGCTGTTATCGGGAGTGATGCTGGCAGGCACATTAAGCAATCGCCTTTTCGCACCGGTGTTGAATAAGCCTACTACACCAATTGTCGTGCAAAAAGTGACAAACCCCCTTTCAGTAGCCCCACAGTCGTCGCAGTCGCTGTTGGCTATGCAATTCAGACGGTAATACATTGATTGTCGTTATAAACAAGAGGAAGCCCCAACCGAATG
>JBBQUC010000161.1:0-8102 GCA_038212815.1 Cytophagales bacterium | reverse complement strand
TTAGGCAAAACCAAAGCGGGGGTCGTAGGGTGGTCGGTGGCAGGCAGCAGGGGCAGCGTCAGGGTAAAGGTGGTGCCGGTGGGCAGTTCGGTGCGGCTTTCGACGCTGATGGTGCCGCCCAGCAAATCGGTCAGTTCCTTCACTAAGGCCAGCCCGATGCCGGTGCCTTCGTAGGCGCGGGTACGCGAGTCGTCGGCCTGATAGAAACGGTCAAAAATATGGGGTAAATGCCGGGCCGGAATCCCGATGCCCGTATCGGCTACGCGCAGCACGAGTTGCGGCTCAGCGTTCCGACCGACAGTTGCATCGGCCAGCCGGGGCTGTTCAACCGTCAGCAACACCCGTCCGCCAGTGGGCGTAAACTTGAGTGCATTCGAGAGCAGATTGGTGATGATTTTCTCCCACTTGTCGGCATCGAACCGGTGCGTCGGCGCGGGCCACGGTTCACCCAGGCGATTGCCCGTCAGACCGGTTTCCTCCATCGCCAGCGCAATCCCCCGGCTTGTGGCCATTGGGCGGAGTACCTCAACCAGTCGCTCAATCAGGGTTATCCCGTCGCCCTGCACCAGCGACACGCTCATGTTGCCGCCCTCTAATTTAGAGAGGTCGAGGAGTTGGTTAATCAGCCGCAGCAGTTGCCCGGCATTTTGGTAGATGGTGGTGAGTGTGTTTCGGGTAAAGGCATCGTATCGGGAATCTGTCAGGAGTTTTTCCGTAGGCGAGAGAATCAAGGTCAGCGGGGTACGGAACTCGTGGGTGATGTTGTCGAAAAACCGGGCTTTTAGGTCGGCAACGGCTTTGGCATGAATGGCCTCGCGCAGATGCTGCACGTGCTGGGCGGTTTTGTTTATGGTTAGGGCAAGATCGTTAAAATTGATGGGCTTGGTTACAAAATCGAACGCCCCCCGGTTCATGGCCGTGCGAATGCTATTCATATCGCCATAGGCCGACACCATCACCACCCGACAGGTGGGCAATCGGTCGGTAAACTCGTTGAGCAGGGTTAGCCCATTGATGTCTGGCATATTGATGTCTAACAGCACCACATCTATATCGGTAAATTCCTGCATGGCCTGGCGTGCTTCCTGCCCATTGGTGGCGAACCGGAAGGTGTAGGAGCCGTCCTGAATTTGCCCCGGAAACGTTGCCGCACCAGTGGCTCAAGCGCAGGCTCATCATCTACCATTAAAATTCGGGTTGTGGCTGTGAGCGGTGTCATGGTGTATAAGGCTGGCCGTATAAAGCGGCATATCTATGCGTAGTTTGGGGCTATGGGCAAACGGATGATGAATGTTGTCTCTACACCTTCCACACTTTCCACTGTGAATGTTCCGCCATGCCCTTTAGTCACAATGTCATAACTCAAACTCAACCCCAATCCCGTCCCCTCGCCGGTGGGTTTGGTCGTGAAAAAGGGCTGAAAAATCTTGGCTTTTACCGCGTCGGGAATACCTTTGCCATTGTCTTTTACCGTAATCAGTATCTGCTGATCAACCCCCTGCGTACGCACCCAAACCGTAGGCTGGTAGCTGTTAGTCGTAGTTTTCTGCTTTTCAGAAACAGCATAAAACGCATTGGTATACAGATTCAGCAGCACCCGGCCAATATCCTGTGGCACTATATCAGCCTGACCCAACGCCGGGTCAAAGTCAGTGACTAAAATGCAGGTGAACTCTTGACGATTGTCCGGAACGCCGGACCGTCGCCAGCCCTGATAAGCTAACCGTAAATACTGATCAGCCAGTGCGTTAAGGTCAGTGAGTTCTCGTTCACCGGTGCTGGCGCGGGCGTGTTCCAGCATCCCCTTGACAATGGCGGATGCCCGACCGCCGTGATGGGTGATTTTTTGCAGATTTTGGGTCAGGTCATCTAACAACTCGGCTTCTAATGCTTCATCCCGCTCAGTGCCTTTGCCCCGCTCTTCCTGCAATTCAGCCACCAGCTCGCTGCTCACCTCCGAGAAGTTGTTGACGAAGTTCAGAGGGTTCTGAATCTCGTGGGCAATGCCTGCCGTTAGCTCGCCCAAGCTGGCGAGTTTCTCTTTCTGGATGAGTTGAACCTGGGTGGTTTTCAGGTTTTCGAGTGATTGATTAAGTTCAGCGGTACGCTCGTGTACCTGGCGTTCCAGTGTTTCGTTTTGGGTAGCCAGAATCTGCTGTTTCTCAGCGGAAAGGGTTTCGTTTTCTTTGAGCTTTTGCTCAAGAATGCGGTTGGTTAGCCCGAAATCATAGGCCAGAAAGACGGCAAACGCTACCGAGATACTGAGCCAGGAAATCTCGAATGGTAAGTCTGCCAGAAGGCCTTCACTCGCTAAAACACCCGAAAATTGAAGCGAAAAAATAAACCAGCAAACCAGATAGCAGATGCAGCCTGCCAACACAATCCAGGCTCCTTTTCGATGCTCACGAACGGCAATAGCTGACACACGGGTGATGTCGATACTAATGAAATTGCTAAAGAGCTGGCCGTAAATCAGCCAGCCCCACCCATACACCAAAGCCCCGACAGGTATGGCAACGATTCCACTCAGCACCATTGCCCAATAAAGAAAACCATTTTTGTGCTGAAAAGTAGCATACACCGCGTTGAGCATGAAAAGATACCCAATCGTTTGTAAGATCAGAATCGCGTTCTTGATCCCGTAAGACGTTTCGACAAAAGTGGGTGAATCCACAAACTTGAGGATGTACCACGACACGGCAAAGAGCAGGGCGTAAACCGAGAAGTACAGATAGGCTTTGCGAACCGGGGAAAAAACATAAAGGGTAAAAAAAAGAAGGGACAGAATGGCGAAAACAGCTACTCTAACAAATTTTTGGTTTTGCTCCCGGTTATAGCTGTTCGTGTAGCCTGAAACAGCCTCATCCGTCGGGCGTAGTCTAGTCGTGAACAGCGGATTAGTCGAGTTAAAATGCGTGGCATAGCGGATGTTGGGCTGGAAGGCGTAGCGGATGGCCAGCACCTGAACGCCCTTCGTGCTAACCGGGAACGAGACAGGGCTATTCTGCGGATTAAACGCCTTGATCTGGTCGGCGGTGGCACTTACTATACCAATCTGATGAATGCGTTTGCCATTCAGATACAGTTCCGAAGCGCCTGCTTGCTGGATTATCAGAACCAGTGATTGATGTAGCGCACTATCGCCTGCCAGTCGGAGCCGAAGCCAACCAATCTGCCCGGTTTTGTGGATTTGTGGCAGCTCGAAAATATCTTTCGTCGGGTCAATGCTTTCCCATTTCGAATCATCAAAATCGGGTTTGGCCCAGTCAAGGTTGTCGCCCACGTGGAATGTCCAGCCTTTATCAAGCAACACGCCCTGAGCGGGTAAGGAGTCGATACGGAAAAGGGATTGGGCCTGACTGAATGAAACGGTCAGAAAAAGCAAGAAAAACAGGGTGCGGAGTTGGGTCATGGGTGGCGGTTGGCTAACTGATGGGTAAGGTAATAATAAACGTGGTGCCTTCGCCCACTACACTCTCGACAGTCAACGTCCCGCCATGTCCTTTGGTGATGATGTCATAACTCAGAGACAGGCCAAGCCCGGTACCTTCACCCGTAGGCTTGGTGGTGAAAAAAGGCTGGAAAATCTTGGCTTTCACCGCGTCGGGAATGCCCGTGCCGTTGTCCCGAACCCGAATTTCTATACTTGATTCGCTACGCCGGGAACTTACCGTAACGGTGGGCTGGTAATCTGCCGGAGCCAACTTCTGCTTTTGTTGCACCGCATAGAAAGCATTGTTGTACAAGTTCAGCAATACCCGACCAATCTCCTGCGGCATCACCTCGACTCTGCCCAAATCAGGGTCAAAATCAGTCACTAACTGACAATTGAAGTCTTTATTTTTGGCTCTCAATCCCTGATACGCCAACCGCAGATACTCATCGGTCAAAGCGTTCAGATTGGTGGGTTGTCGTTCGCCTATGCTGCTGCGGCTATGTTCCAACATGCCTTTGACGATGGCGGAAGCCCTGCCGCCGTGATGGGTAATTTTTTGCAGATTTTGCTTTAAATCGCTCAGCAGTTCGGCTTCCAGTTCGGTATCGCGTTCGGGCTTTTGCTGTTCGTCTTCGAGTTCGGTGACCAATTCAGTGGAGACTTCAGAGAAATTATTGACGAAGTTGAGCGGGTTCTGAATCTCGTGGGCGATGCCTGCCGTTAGCTCACCCAGGCTGGCGAGTTTTTCGCGCTGAATAAGTTGCGCCTGAGATGCTCTTAGCTCGGCGGTACGTTGCTCCACTTGCTGTTCCAGCAATTCGTTTTGGGTAGAAAGGATTTGCTGTTTTTCGGTGGAAAGCTGTTTGATTTCTTCCAGATTTTTTTTTAAAGATGTATTAGTTTGTGCAAAATCACGGGCCATTGCCAGAGAGAAGGAGACAGGCATACTAAAAAAAATCAATAACCAGATTATCTGAGAAGCAGTCAATGGGAGATTGTAGTGATCCAGTTCAGCATATTTCACTATGAAAAGATTAGCAAGAAATAAAATAAAGAAAAACATTCCGCCATAGAAGATAATCCGACCGTTCTGATTACCGTCTCGCATAGACTGGTAGCTTACGTAAAGATAATCCAAAAGAGTTATCAGCAAAATAATCGTATAAATATTTAGGTTAAAGTCAAAGTTAAAAGCCGTTAAAAACAAAGTAACCAAATAAAACAGGTTCACCATTACAAGTCCCCAAAACATTCGTTTACGGGATTGCTGCAAATACTCGTAAACGGCGAAAAGTAAAATCAAGTAAAAAGGTAAACTGAAAATCCTATTGATTGCTATTAAACTATAGAATACAGAAACAGAAAAAGGAATTGTACTCACAAAATAATGTGTTAAACCCTGAATGACACCAAAAGTCAATGCAATGCTGAATAGTAGGTTGGAGCGTTGTGCCGGGTAGAAAAAGTAGAAAAATAAGTGAAGAAGTGCCATAATCACGAAAACCCCTGCTCCAAAAGTCGCAAAAGTAAAGTTGGACAGATATTGTCTTACTTCTTTACCCCAACCATCAAGTCGTCGAATAGAAACATAAAATGGGTTCCGTTCCTGAAAATAATCATTTGATTTAGTAAGAGAATAGTGAATAGCAATTATGTGTGTTTGGGAATGAGAAAAGAAAATGGGAAATACCTTATCAGTACCGGCAAATGTTTTCTCGATGCCAGGGTCTTTACTGACTTTACCAATGCTACCAATTAATTTTCCATCCAGATAAATCTCCAAAGCGCCCATCATCAAGCCCTTAGGGGGCGTATTGGTAGTGACAATGAGCGGCTGATTGACTAAGGAACTATCAATAGTTACGGCTATTCGAAACCACCCAATTTCGGCTTCTGTTACCTGAGGTAACTTAGAAAAAGGCGAAGTCGGGTCAATGCTTTCCCATTTCGAGTCATCAAACTCGGGTTTGGCCCAATCGGGGTTATCACCCGTGTGCCATTTCCAGCCTTTGTCGAGTAGAATGCCCTGAGCGGGCAGGCTGTCGATGCGGAAAACAGGTTGGGCCTTAGTGGGCTGGGCATAGCCAACGTGTAGCACACAGCAGGTAAGGAGGAGAAGTAACCACAAACGCGACATACAACAGGCGGGAGAGCGTAGAATGGCTGTAAATTACAGGAAATCTGGCAAATACGCTATAACCTGTTCATAAGCGGCTTGGCCCCTACTCGATCACCTCTACCCAGCCTTTGCAGGTCAGCCCGCCCGGTGTGGTGAGCAGGTAATAATACAGACCATTGGGTGCGCCCGGTCCCCAGTCATTGGCATAATGGGTGTTCAAGTAAATCTGCTTGCCCCAACGGTTATAAATGGTCACGGTTGCCCCGCCAAAACCGAGGTCGAAGCGGTCGTTTTTTCCATCGCCGTTGGGAGTCACCACATTGGGTATAGTGCTGAGGTTTTCAACCACAATGGGTTGAGCGGTACTAAGGCTGCAGCCCTGTTTATTGGTGGTGGTGAGGGTAACAGTGTAGCTGCCCGATTTGGTGTATTGGTACGGGTCGGGATTGGTGGTGCGGAGGGTATCGCCATTGCCGGTTAGCCAGACCGAGTGGTCGGCGGTGCGGGTCTGGTTGGTAAATGTAATGAGGGCTGATTTCCCGCACTCGCCCGCTGCTTTGAGGGTAAACTGCGGGCGGAATGAATCATCGACGGTCACGGTCACGGTTTTACGGGTGGTGCAACCGGCATCGTTGGTAAAATCGACGGCGTAGGTGGTGGTCTTTTTGGGCGTTACCAGTGGGCTGGCGAGGGTAGTACTGCTCAACCCATCAGCGGGCGACCAGAGATACCGGGTGGCGCCACTAGCGGTTAGAGACACGGCTTTATCGGGACAGAGCGTGGTATCGCGACTGAGTTGAAAATTGGCGGGGTTTACCGTAATGACCTGCCTGGTAGAGTCCACCAGTTTGCAGTTCAGCGGGTTGTAGGCGCGGAGGGTAATGGTATAACTACCGGGTTTGGTGAAGTTATACCCCACCCGGTCCACATCGGTCGAGATGCGGGTTTGCCCCACGGCCCACTCGTATCGCCGACCGCCGATGCTGGTGTTTACAAAAGTGAGCGAGAGCGGTGTACAGCCGGTAACGACTCCCTTTTTAGCCCCGTCGTAGGTGTCGAAAGCGGCCTGAAGTTTATCGACATCGAACTTAAACCCTACAGCGTTGCAATCGCCACTCTGGTTGGTTTGGCCGTACGCCTTTGCCGTAGCCGGAAACCGGTTGTTGCGGCAACTACAGGCGGCATGGTAAATAACCCCATGTTTATCGAACCGGCAGGTGCCACCATCCACATGGTCGCCGTCGGAGAAGGCATCGAGCCGGGTATCGCCCATAAACGTTCCGTAGAGCAATGATTTGGCTCCGCGCTCCAGAATGGCGAGGTAAAAATTACTCCCATTGGTGGTGGGCTTGTAGGCATTGGGGGTAATGGGCAAATTGGTGGTGCTGCTCACCAGGTTATACCCAATATTCCGCGAGTTAACAGTACCGCCCCAGCCCGCCAGATAGATGTTTCCGCACTCATTCACTAAGAACGCCGTGGGCGAAATATCCGGCCCTCGCCGACCGGAGCCAATTACGGTGCTATACACTGATGCCGACAGATCGGCATTGAGTGCCTGGATAAACTGCCCGCTATTCGGATTGCTGTAGGTGTTGGCCGACACCGGAAAACGGCCCCGCGTGAGGCCATAGATGACGGGGGTATCGTCGGGGGCTAAGTCCAGCAGGCAGGCCGCATCCGACGAGTCGGTGCCGATGTAGGTTAGGGCAGTGAGTTTCTGGTTATCATATCGGGCTACAAACCCATCTTCAGTGCCCTGTAGCCTGGCCCGGTAGGCATTGGCTCGCACGGGTAAGGCGAGGCAGTTGCTCACCCCACAAACATATACTGCGCCTGATTTAGCCACCCGCAGGCCAAAAGCCGCCGAAATTCGTGCGCCCCCCAGGCGGGTACTCCATTGCAATTGACTGAGATCGGAATTGAGTTGCACCACAACGGCATCATTGCCGGGCCTCCCGTTATTGATGGGGCCTGCTGTACTGTCGGTCACTGGAAAATCGGCGGAGGCCGTGTTACTGGCGATGTAAATGGCATCATCGGGGCCAACAATTACTTCGCCCCGTAGTTCGTCGCCGTAGTTGCGGAGTCGTAATTTATGGTCGGGGGCATCGTTCAGGTTCAGGCCATCGTTGGCCGAGCCACCGAGGTAGGTACTGGCTATTAGCTGCTGCCCCGTTTTGCTCAGTTTTGCCACAAACAGGTCACTGCCATTTTCGTAGTCGATGTAATGCCACAGCCGTGTTGTGTCGTTAGGTAAGCCCTTGTGTTCAGGCTGATAGGCCCCCGCCGTGATTGGAAAGGTAGTTGATGCCGTGGTGCCCATAATCACCAGTTCGCCCTGATGATTCACGATTATACTATGCGGCAGGTCGGCACTTTCACCACCGAGGTATGTAGAATAGAGCAGTTTCGACCCGTCGGGGCTGAGTTTCTGGATACCTACATCGACATTGCCGCCGAACTTTAGCTGAAACGCGCCGGTGGTGGTAGGGAATCGAATTCCGAAGACTGAGCCGCCGGAGTACAGGTTCCCTTCGTCATCGT
>JBBQUC010000160.1:0-8145 GCA_038212815.1 Cytophagales bacterium | reverse complement strand
TTTAGTGGCAACCCGGTTGACGGTACCTGCGGCACACGCCAGTGCTAACCCCCCAAATGTTACTTCCTCTTCACCATCAGCAGCCAGGGCGACAAAAACACTCGCCAACGCACTGCCCAGCGCAATATCGCAGGCATGTTCGTGAATGTATTTCCCGGCTGCAACCAATCCTTTGTACGTTTGGATGGCACCAATATCGCCGTATTTAGCAGCGATATTCGCCCCATCGATCATTCCCTGACCCATAGTAAGGCCAGTAGCCTCAAAGACAGATCCTACTGTATTGGCCGTTTTTGATGTTGCTTTCCAGGTAGTTACTGTTGCATCACTTACCGTATTGGCAGCACCAATCACGCCGCTGCTGACTCTATTCGCGGTGCTTACCACGCCACTTGCCACAGCAGTGGCGGCATCTGTGGTCCCATGAGCTACAGTATTTGCCGCGCCTACCACTGCACCACCTACAGTATTTGCCGCGCCTACCACTGCACCACCTACAGTATTTGCCGCGCCTACCACTGCACCACCTACAGTATTTGCCGCGCCTACCACTGCACCACCTACTGCGCCACCCACTTTTTTGGCGCCATCTACAAGGTCGCCAAAGCCAAAACCTCGCTCTTGTGAATAGTTTTCTTCTTTTTCCTCTGTTTGATTATCCATGATTTTTGTTTTGGGTTTTAAAAGGTGAACTCGCATTCTGGTTTACGGCCAGCTCCGGCTGGGTACGTCAAAGGTGCGGGGCCAATTTTTGGCGCACCTTCAGATTGGGGACATATACTGTCGAATTAGGGGCATTTCGGACGGTTCGTCGCTGCGGTTACGCCCAAACTGCTTTGGGGTTTGGCCGTAGTGTTGTTTAAATACCACCGCAAAATGCGAGGGCGTTGTAAAGCCCACTTTATAGGCCGCTTCGGCCACGGTGTAGCCTTCGCGCAGCAGGCTGGCGGCCTGGTGCAAATAATACTGCCGAATCAGGTCGGCGGGCGAAAGCCGGGTGTGGCGCAGTACATTCCGGAAGAGCGTTTTACGGTTCACGGCCAGTTGGTCGGCTAGCCAGTCTACGTTGACCATAACCCCCGCCCGCTGCCCATCGAGCAGGGCATAGATTTGCCGGAGGAACGGGTCCTGGGCGGGCGTCGTCTGACTGTCTGATGGCATAACGGTTGGCCGGAGCAGGTCACCCGTTTGCTGTTGTTGCTGCACTACCAGGTAAGGACGTATCATAGGATCATGGCTGGTTAGGAATGACAATGGGTTACCCAATCGGGTGGGTCAAAGGTGAGGTGCTGGTTTCCGGCAAGTGTTCGGGTTTGGGTCAATCTTGTTCGTTTATCGGCCAACTCCATCCCTAACCTCTAGCCCTGCTTTGCAGGGGAGGGGAACTGCCTCTGATTTGGCTTGGCCAACCAGCAGCGCTATTGTAGTGCAGTCCCCCTCCCCTGCAAAGCAGGGCTAGGGGGTAGGGGTGGGGTATTCACAAACTCGGTGGGCGTTTGGCCGTACTGTTTCTTAAATACCGTGGCGAAATGTGAGGCGGTACGGAACCCTACGGCCTCGGCGGTTTCGGTGACGGAATAACCCGCCCGCAATAGAGCCACCGCCTGCTGAAGCCGGTGCTGCCGAATCAGGTCGGTGGGCGAGTGGGTGGTCAGGCGCAGCACTTGCCGATAGAGCGTTTTGCGGTTGATACCCAGCTGCATGGCTAGCCAGTCAACGTTGATCGTAGCGTCATCCACGTGCCGATCCAGCAGGGTATAGAGCCGCCGAAGCAAGGGATGTTTACTGCGGTCAGGGGCAGCAGTGAAGCGGACACCGGGCGGCCGATGGTCATCGGCCGCCTTTTTTGGGTACGTCATCGGGATGTGGAGATATGGCGGAAAGCGGTCACTCAGCCCCATTAGCAACCGAAGCAGAACGACCCATTTGAGTAGTCAAAAGTCCCCCAGGCTCTGCTGCCAGCCTGTCTGATTGGGGACATTTTCTGTCGTGTTGGGGACATTCTGCGCCGTGCGGGCCTAAAAAAACCCGACACACGTGCCGGGGCAGTCAAAAACGCAGTATCGTTGGGTCGTGTTGGGGGTGGCCGGATCAGGGTTTAAGCCAGTTCACGAACCAATTTAGCGCGGTGCTTAATCCGGCTGGCGTGACGGCATGGCCCGTATCGGTTTGCAGGTACTGACTTACTTTATCGTCGGCATGGTGAGCGTGGTAGGCCTGCCGGGCGGCTGTCATACAGATCGTTAGCCCGGCCAGGGGGGTGCGGGCGTCCGTGTCGCCGTTGATCACCAGCAACGGACGGGGGGCAATGAGCGGCAGCATGGCCGGGCCATCAAACTGGTTATACACGCCGGGGGCAACCCGGTCATAAAACGCCCGGACAAAGGCAGCATCTACCCTGGTAACTCCGGCTTCACGGGCGGCACTATCCACGGCGGCCTGAAACGTGCCCACGCGCGACATCCAACTGTTGTTATCCAGTGCCCAGGCGAAACTCTGCACACCAATCAGGGGCACGGCCACGGCAATGCGCGGATCAACGGCGGCCGCCAGATACGTCTCCATACCCCCCTTCGAGATGCCCATCACTCCAATCCGGGCCGGGTCTACGTCGGGCCGGGTTTCGAGGTAGTCAATCAGCCGCATGAGATCCCAGACGGTGTCGTACAGAAACGGATGCCCCTGCCCGGTGCGGTACGTCTGCAACATGGCCGCCACGTATTGCGCCGACCCCGTTCCGGTTTGCCGTTCGCCGTGGTATCGCCCGTCTATGGCAATGGCCACAAAGCCCCGGCCAGCCAGGGTTTTCAACGTGCTCATCTGGCCTTCTTTTGTGCCGCCGGTGCCATGCAACATAATCACGGCGGGCCGCCGACGGCCATCCGACTGTGTCAGCAGGATAGTGGGCACGCGCTGCCCCCGCTCGGTGGCATACGTAACGTGCTCCTGCATAAACCCGTCGACGGCTGGTAAGCGGCTAACCACTGGTGTTAGTGGCACCCGTGGGCGGTCGATCAGGCGGAGAAAAGCCAGGCGGGTTGGCGCAGCATCGGTGCGTTTGGTCGTGCCCTGTGCCAGGCAGGTGGGGCCAGCCAGCAGAAGCAGCAGGGCAGACACGTAGAGTCGGTTGATGAAATAGGGCATGGGTCAACTGGTTTTAGATAGCATCCTACGCTGGTTTACTGGCTACAAACTCGGTAGGCGTTTGCCCGTAGAACTCCCTGAATACGACTGAAAAATGCGACGGGGTACCAAAACCTACTAAATCGGCTGTTTCGGCTACGGTATGGCCCGCCCGGAGCAGGTCGGCGGCGCGGCGTAGGCGGTACTGCCGAATAAGATCGGTGGGAGGAAGCTGGATCAGGCTGTTCACTTTGCGGTAGAGCGTTTTGCGGGTCATGGCCAGTTGGTCGGCCAGCCAGTCGACGCTGAGGGCGGAATTGTCTAAGTGACTGTCTAACAGGCCATAGATTCGTAGCAGAAACGGATCAAGATGTACCTCCAGCGTGGGTTGGGCTACAGGGTCGGTGGGCTGACTGAGTTGACGTCGGTAATGCTCGCCCAGCTTCTGCTGCCGGGTAATCAGGTTGCGCAGGCGCAGGTGTAGCTCGTCGATACTAAAGGGCTTGGCGAGGTACTCATCGGCACCCTGTTGCAGCCCATCGAGGCGGCTTTGCTGGGCAGCTTTGGCCGTCAGCATCACCACGGCGATGTGGTCGGTTTCGGGCGTGGTCTTGGTGAGCCGGGTCAGTTCGATGCCATCCGTGCGGGGCATCATCAGGTCGGTGAGCACAATGTCGGGCAGTTCGGCCTGCACAATGGCCCAGCCCGCCGCGCCGTCCGCCGCCTGCAAAACGTGGTACGTACCCGCCAGTTCGGCCACCAGAAACTCCCGGAGTTCATCGTTGTCTTCCACCACTACTACGCACGGAAATGCCTGATTATCAACTACATGATCGTTTTTCTGAACCGCCGACAACGTACCTGTCTCCAGCCGGTTGGGGGTGTATGGTGTCGCTTCGGCTGGTGCCAGTCTGGGTACGTTGGTGTTGGCCGATGCCAACACAACGGGCAGGGTCAGCACAAACAACGTACCGGCGCCCGGTTCGCTCGTCACCGTGATGGTGCCCCCCAGCAGCTCTACCAGTTCCTTTACCAGGGCCAGCCCAATACCTGTTCCTTCGTAGGCGCGGGTGCTCGACGTGTCGGCCTGATAGAACCGGTCGAACATGTGCGCCACCTCATCTGGCGCCATCCCAATGCCCGAATCGCTGACCTGGATTTTTACCCCCGCCTGCTCATCGGCCAGCCAGACCGACGTACCCGTTACGGTGACAGTCCCGCCCGCCGTCGTGAATTTCAGCGCGTTCGACAGCAGGTTCGTCAGGATTTTCTCCCACTTGTCGGCATCAAATACGTAGTCGTGCGTGGGTACGTTGGTCAGGTCACCCGTCAGTGCAATGCCTTTGTGGGCCGCTGCCCGCCCGAACGTATCTACCAGTTGGTCGACGAAATCAGGTATGTTTCCCTGCACAAGGGCCATGCCCATGTAGTTGCCTTCCAGTTTCGAGAGGTCGAGTAACTGGTTGATGAGCCGCAGGAGCTGCCCGGCGTTGCGTTGCACGGTAGTGAGCATGGGGCGGTCGAAACGGCCTTCCTGGAGGAGTTTGTCTATCGGGGCAATAATGAGCGAGAGCGGCGTGCGAAACTCGTGGGTGATGTTGGAAAAGAACCGTGTTTTCAGTTCGTCTACGGTCCTCAACTGCTCGGCCTGTTGCTGGTTGAACAGCAGCTCCTGCCGCTGTTTAAGTCGGTTGGTGTAAAACCGGATATAGCCCCAGATGGCCCCGCCCGCCAGCAACGCATACAGCCCATAGGCCCACCACGTAGCCCACCAGGGCGGCGCGATGATCACCTGTACCGACGCGATATTCTTCGTCCAGAACCCATTGCTGTTGGCCGCTTTTACCCGAAACGTATACGTACCCGGCAGCAGGCTGTTGTAGCTGACCGAATGGCGATTGCCCTGCTGAACCCAGTTTGTGTTGATGCCAACGAGTTGGTAGGCGTACTGATTTTGCTCCGGGTGTGCATAGGTCAGGGCCGCAAACCCAAACGACAGCATATTCTCGTCATGGTTCAGGCGGATCACCGTATCGGTGATGGCCCGGGGCTTATCCAGGACAGTCAGTTGGGTGATGTAGACCGGGAAGGGCCGGGTGTCATCGAGAATCCGGCTGGGGTTGAATTGAACGATGCCGTTTTCGGTCCCAAAAACCAGTTGGTTGGGTTGCTGGAAGACGGCGTTTTGTTTGAAATCATTGCTGGGTAAGCCATCGGCAACCTCATACCGATGAATAGCCCGGGTTGTTGGATCGATCCGGCAAAGACCCTCATTGGTGCTTAGCCAGAGAAGCCCGTCCTTGTCAGTGGTAATACCGAGCACACTACTGCCGGGAATCCCTTCCTGCCGGGTGATCGCCGAAAATAGGCCCGTCCGCCAGTCTAAGCGATTCAGCCCCCCCAAATGAGTGCCAATCCAGATGATGCCGTCTTGCCCTTCGTGGATGGACAGGACGGCATTCGTGTTCAGTTTCCCGTTGCCCCCCGCCGTATAGCGGGTGATCTGACCCGTTTTCGGATTCAGCCGACAAATACCCAATCGGCTAACCAATACCCAGACCTCCCCGAACTGGCTTACCATAAGCCCACAAATATCCCTGTCGGGAATCCCGCCCGTAGCACCGGGTTTGTATTTGTAGTAGGTGTACTGATGCGTAGAGCGGTTGAACGAAGCCACCCCCCCTTCGCCCCCTATCCAGAGCTGATCTGCCTGCTTACCTGCCAGGTATTGCACGGTAATGAACTGGACCGGAATTTGGGATGGATACCGGGTATATCGACCGGATGCCTGATCCAGGTGGTATAAACCGTCCATGGTACCGAACCAGAGCCCATCTGCTCCGTCAGACAGGAAACTGGTTACGGAGTTTGTATGAATGCCAACCGTTCCCAGGTTTTGAAGCGGGATTGCATCAAGCTGTTGCTGATTGGTGGATAGCCGATAAACGCTGGCTAAATTACTGAACCAAAGCTGACCCCGATTATCCCTGAAGACCGCATTGGCCCGGTTTTCGGGCACCGTAGCCAGTCGCTCATTGGGCTTTACCTGATACACCTCAAACGGTTTGGTATTGACCGCCTGCCGGTCGATGCCATTGTCGGTGCCTACCCAGAGCATACCCGCCCGGTCGTGGTATACCGCCTGCGCGTTGCTACTACCCAGCCCCTTCGACAGGTTTGGATCCGTTTGGTACGTAACGACCTGATCTGTAGCCGGATCGATGCCCTGTAGTCCATTGGTTGTGCCTACCCACACAATGCCCGCCGAATCCCGATGGATTGTATTTCGCCAGATATAGGGGTTAAGCTGTCCACCGGGATTGTAGGGGATCGGGTTCCAGGGCTGGTGATGCAGGTCCAGTTTGAACACGCTATAACCTGCCGTGGCCGCACCGATCCAGAGTACATCGTGCTGATCGAGGTAAAACGATAAAAGGGAAGGTTGGGGACCTGCTACTCCCGGAACAGGCACCAGCGTAAATCGCCCCGTTGCCCGATCAAGCAGGTACAGCCCCTGATGTGATGCGACCCAAAAACGATGCTGGTGATCTTCAACTGCCGTTTTAATGGGCATGTCCACTTTGGGAGAGGGATACAGCCTGAAGTGATGGCGCACTGGATCATAGCTGGCCAGGCCCGCAAACGTGCCGATCCAGAGCAGGTGCTGGCTATCTGTATAAATGGCAATCTGGTTATTCCAGAGGTTGGCCCTGGCTGCTTTAATGGGGTGGGGCGTCACAAGGCCGGTCTTGGTGTTAATTTCGTGCAAGCCGCCGCCTGCCGTTACGGCCCACACCTGATTGGCACTGCCCTCGCACAAACCAGTAATGGTGCTATTCTGAAAACGATGGGCTGGCTGCTGGGGATTGGGTTGAAAGAGGGTGAAGGTAGCCCCGTCATATTTAGCCACGCCTTCATTGGTACCGAACCACATATAGCCCTCCCGATCCTGAAGAATACAGTTTATGGACTTATTTGGTAGCCCATCCTGAATCGAGAGATGTTCGAATTGATTGGCAATGGGGTATTGAGGCAGCTTTCTTTGCGAATTACCTGGTGGGGGATGGACGTGCGATTGGGCAAATCCCGGCACTGACAGCAGTAGGAGGATAGCTAATGAGTATAGGTACACCATGCAGGTAACGATCTAGAAAAAAAATGATCCATTTTCACTGGCAATCCTGTATCAGCCGATCCACCTGATTAAGTAGAGCTTACGCGGCAGCACATAGTCACGCCTCCCCTGCCAACCCAAATATGGTAGGCTATTAACTAGCTAAATATACTTAATTGACTGTTTATAATTTATAAATCGGCTGAGTAGTTAGGCGACTATATGCAGTCAGTGGTTCACTGTACGTTGCAGACTCAATGCGTCAGATTGATAGTGAACAAGATGGTATTCGCCGGTATAGTGTATTTTGTCTTAATCTGAAATAAGGTGTCAGGTTTTCATCCCAGACTGCCCGCAACGGCGGACCATAATCATGGAAGATCACATTTGCGATGGCCTTGTGCGCCAGACCGTCCCGATAAAGATTAGTGATTAAACCAGGACATCTTTAGCACCCAAATTAACTTATTTTGTCGTTTAGACACAAATGCAAAATCTATTCCGCTTGCCCATATTTCCACTGAGATGGCCTAATATCTCTAATCCTCTCTATGTTGGCCTTCTGTTTCCGTAAGTGCTTCTTGCGCATCGATCTGGGCACGTTTATGGACTTCGTAACATAGGCTGAACACCTGCTCAGGAGGCAAATCTAAGAACGTAGCCAACTGGCCAATCTCGTCAAGGCTCAGGTTACTCAAGTTTTTTTTCTTTGTCTTATACCAGTTGTTGTAAGACATCTGCATCACGCTGGCAATCTTATTTTCCTTTATACCGCGAAAATCAATCAGCTCGTAAATATCCTGGTAAAGGAGTTTCGGTTTGTGTTCCATTTGTACTGGCCTGCCGACCACCCACTCATTGGCTAACTACCAACTGCTGATCCATACAGGATATGCAAATAAAGTCAT
>JBBQUC010000159.1:0-8151 GCA_038212815.1 Cytophagales bacterium | reverse complement strand
TAATACAACCAATCCCACTATCATGCGTTTCTGCATAGCCTGTTAGCCGTTGAAGCTAATATCGCCCATAATTTGCCGCTCCATGTCGCCAAAGCGGTCGAGCAGAATATCGCCCAGCACACGGTGGTATTCTTCAAAGGAGGGTAGGTTGTTGTGACCCCCTTCGTAGATAATGGCTAGTTGGGTATTGAGTGGGGCTACTTTGGCCAGCCGCAGGCTGGAACTGAGCGGAATGAGCCGGTCTTTGCTGCCATGAATAATGTAGATGGGGCAGCGCACGTACTTGAGCCACTGGTCGGTACGAATTTTAAACCGCAGAATGATCGACACCGGCAAAAACGGCAGAAAGCGGTTGGTCATGTGGGAGAAACTGTAGTAAGGCGCATCCAGAATCAGCATTTTAGGGCGGTGATTCGAGGCCAGCTTGGCGGCAAACCCCGACCCCAGCGACCGACCATAAATCACAATCTGGTTTTCGGGGTATCCGTAATCGAACATCATGCGGTTAAAAACGTGCTCAGCGTCCTGTTTTAGGGTGGTCTCGGTGCGGTCTTTACCGGAGCTTTTGCCAAAACCCCGGTAGTCGATCATAATCAGGTCGTAGCCGTGGCGGGTAAAATCGCGGGCATATTTGCTCCAGCCTTTCACGCTACGGGTATTGCCATGAAAATACATGACCAACCCCCGTTTTGTCGGCTCCGGAGTGTAGAAAAGCAGGCCGTTGAGGGTAGCTCCATCAGGCAGGTTGAAATGGACTTCTTTAAACGGCGCGTCGTATTTATAAACGAAATCGTGGGCTAATTTTTCGGGCTTGAAAATAAACCGTTCCTGAATCCAGTAGGCCAGCAGGCAAAGCAGCCCATAGCCCCCTACGCCCAGCAAAATAGTCTGGATAGAAATGGCCCCCAGCAGAGCGTCCGATAACAGGTAGTCCATAGCGTGTGCGGTTGGGTATCATTAAGCCGTCAATCCGTTTAACTGCCCCGTGTGCCGGTCGATATGAAAGCGAAGAAATTCGAGACGCTGCCCAAAACTAAGCGGCCCCGAAATGGGATGCGGGTGCGCAATACGGGATAATTCATCGTCTGTTAAAACCCCACCAAAGGCTTCCAGTTGGGTCTGAAGCCCATCCAGCGCGGCTATCCAGTAGGCCAGCGGGCCACCCATGCGCGGAGCGGCAACCGCCGGAACGAGTTCTTTTTCCTGCCACGTCCGGCTAACAATTTCCTCGACAGATAGCCCCTCGTGGGGCCGGTCAGCTTCGTAATTTACCGTACCGGCGCGGATGCCGAGCAGGGTTTTCCACATGCCCAGAATACCCCCCTGTTCAGCCCAGAACAGGTGTTCGGTAACCTCTATGGCGTTCCAGGCATCGGGGGCAGGTTTTTGGATGGCCTGTTGTTCGGTTAGTGTACGAGCTTCGGCTATGTAGCGGGCGCGGGCATTGGCAACGTCGGCAAGAAGTTGAGCGGTTTGGGTCATGGCGGTTCTGTTTGCCCGAATATAGCAACATTTAGCAAGTTGTTGGCTACGGAGCCAGTTTCAGTTGGCCGCTGCCCACATAAACTAATTTCCCATTCAGTCCCAGAATCACTTTCTTCGCCTGCGCCATAAAGCCATCGGGAATGGTCACCACATTGTTAATGGTCACTATATCGGCCAGCGTCGGCAATCGCCCCAGCGACCAGATGGCAAGATCGTTCCAGTTGCCCACTTGCTGACTTTGCATACTGGTGCAATTGAGCAGCACCGATACCGACTCATCGCCGTAGCTGGTAGTGGTATTGTAGGTATTTCCAACCACCAAATCAGGTTTACCGTCGGCGTTGAGGTCGGCGGCTGTAATGGCCCGAATCCGGTCATTGACCAAAAACTCAACCGGGCTACCAAAACTGCCAGTACCATCGTTGAGTACAACTTCTACCCGGCCATTTCCGGTGCCAAACGCCAGATCAGGGTAGCCGTCGCCATCGACATCAGGGGCAGTTATAGCGGTAATGGGAAAGTAAAACGAGCGTGGTGAAGCCGTGCCAAACGTGCCGCTACCTGTGTTTAGCAGCGTGAGAATGTAGTTGGTATTACTGTAGTCGCTCCCCTCAGTAATCAGGTCGGGCTTTAAATCGCCATTAATATCGGTCACCACTAAATTGAAAACAGCGTAATAGTTGAGGTTATAATTCGGGTTGACAAGCGACAGGTTGGTAGCCGCACCGAAACTGCCACTCCCTGTATTGAGCAAGACCGAAATGGAGAATACCCCACCGCCATCGACGGAATTAACCGTCAAAATATCTGGCCGGTTGTCACCATTTACATCGGCCAGTACTACTTTGCTGGGGCTACTACCCACCGCCAGCGTGGTGGCTGCCCCAAACGTACCCGTGCCGCCATTGATAAACACCGAAACAGTATTGTCGCCCCGGTTAGCCGTTACAATATCGGCTTTCCCATCGGCATTCAGGTCTGCTACGGCCAGCGAGGGGTTATTGCCGGTAGTAACTGACTGCAATGCGCCAAATGTACCCGTGCCGGAGTTGAGTCGGATAGACACCTTACCGGGACTGCGGAACGAACTCACCGAAATCAGGTCGGGTTTATTATCGGCGTTCACATCGACCACCGATACATGTGTAGCTCCACCATTCATCGAATAGTTGACCGCCGGGCCGTAGCCATTCGCGCTGTTGTTTGTCAGTACCGATATATGATTGGTAAACGCGATACTATTGGCCGAAATTAGGTCGGGTTTACCATCAGCGTTTACATCGGCTACGGCAATGGCCGTTGGGCCTTCGCCAGTGTCGTAACGGGCAATCTGCCCAAACGCTCCGCTGCCTGTATTCAGCATCACCGATACAGTCGGGAATACATTCATGTAGTGAAGGGCAATCACATCGGGCAAGGCATCGGGATTGACTACCCCCACCGCCAGCCGGGAAGGAGCGTAGCCGAGCCGGTAGCGGTTGGGCGTAGCAAAGACACCACTGCCCGTATTGAGCAAGACAGCCAGCCCTTTATTTTGGCTATCGCCCGCCAGCACATCAGGCTTTGTATCGCCGTTCACATCAGCAACCTGCACATTGGTTAGTTGAGAACTGCCATAGCTACTGGGCGAACTAAATGCTGCTGCTCCATTGTGGAGCAACACCGTAATACCATTTGCATCAGCCGTTACCAAATCTGGGATGCCGTCAGCGTTTATATCGACCATTACCAAACTATTGGGTGAATACCCAACACTAATGGTGGTGCTGCTCCCAAAGGTGCCGCTGCCATCGTTCGGCAAAATACTGACGGTATTGCTGCCACTATTGGCCACAACCAGATCAGGCTTACCATCGCGGTTTACGTCGCTGATCCCCACCGCTATGGGGTAACTGCCTACGGTGTAATTTGTAGCCGCGCCAAAGGTGCCGCTACCCGTATTGAGCAATACCGATACATATCCGGAACTGCCAATGTAGAGGGCAATGATATCGGGTTTGCTGTCGGCGTTCACATCGCCCACTGTCAGAAAACCAGGGTTAAAGCTATCGTATTCCGTAACGGCCCCCAATGCGCCACTGCCGGTATTGAGCAGCACATAGATTTTCCCGGCAAAGGAATTGGCGATCAACACATCAGGCTTACCGTCGGCGTTCACATCGGCCACTACTACCGCTTCGGGGTCGGTAACGGTATAGGTGGTGGCGGGGCCAAAGGTGCCGCTACCGGTGTTTAGTGCCACTGAAAGTTGACTCTCTGACCGGCTAATGCTCACCATATCGGGCTTGCCATCGGCATTGATATCGGCTAGCAGCAGACCATTGGCCGAGCGGTTAACAGGCTGGGTATAATACGTGGACCCATCGAGCGTATTCTGAAAACATTGCGCCCACAACAAGGCCGGGTTGGCCCATAATCCAGAGAGCAGTACAAGCAGGGTACACGAGCGAAGGCGGTAGTATACTAACATGAGAGACAAATTTGGATGTCAGGTGATTAACAAAGCTAAGCAATCAATACCAGACCAGTAACTCATCGGCATTTTTGCGCCGAATGTCAGGCACTTCAGCATGGGGGGCGGGGTAGCCAACGGGGATGAGTAGAAACGGCTTCTCATTGGCAGGCCGATTCAACAGTTTGGTCAAAAAATCCATAGGACTGGGCGTGTGGGTTAGGGCGGCCAGGCCCGCGTTGTGGATGGCCGCCAGCAAAAAGCCACCTGCCAGCCCTACCGATTCCATCACGTAGTAATTCTGGCGTTTGGTCTCGCCAACGGATTCGTAAATACGGCGGAACAGGATAATGAGCCAGGGGGCGGTTTCCAGAAACGGCTTGTGCCAGTCGGTGCCTAGCGGGGCGAGGTCTTCGAGCCATTCGGCCGACATTCGCCCGCTGTAGCTGCGGTATTCTTCGGCTTCGGCCGCTTCACGTATCTGGCGTTTCAGGGCAGGGTTGCCCACAATGCAGAAAGTCCAGGGCTGTTTGTTTGCACCCGACGGAGCCGTGCCAGCCGCCAGCACTAGATTTTCGATGACCGCGCGGGGTACGGGTCGGGCAGAAAAATGACGCAGACTGCGCCGGGCGTGCATAAACTGGTAAAAACGCTGGCTCCGTTCCTGGAGTTCGGTTTCGGTGGGATCGGGCGGGGCCTGGTACGGAATAAAGGTCATGCCTTCTGAAAGCGCGGGCAGGCACCGATTTTACCCAGTTCCTGCCCGCTTTTATCCCGGTTTATTGCATCAGCATCAGTTCGTCCAGGCTAATGGTGGTATCGTCGCCAACCTGACGGATGCTGTATTTCATGGGGTAATAGCCCGCTTTGGCAAACTTGGCCGGCATGGGCACACTCTTGCTTAGGGTAGGCTTGGTTTGCAGCAGTTCCAGCGTAATCATGGGTTCAATAAAAGTCATTTTACCATCGTACGACCCCATAATCAGGGTTTCGGTAAACTTCTGCCCATTCAGTTCAGGCGAGGTAGGGTTAGCCCAGTGTACCCCCATGAGCGGCACACCCGCTGGCAACCGGAAATACGGTTTAGGCATAATCCCATCGGGCGGTAAATTATCGAACTTGGCCGCCGTTGCCGGTGAATATGGTGGAATGGCCGACCGCTCTGCCACCGTTTGCATCACATAATGCACATCAAAGTGGGCTACATCGTAAATGCCCGGAGGCTCGTGTCCGCTATGCGAAAAGTCGAGGTAGATATGATTGAACGGGGTTTTACCAATGGCTGCCTGCGGAATAGGCAAAATTAGACTCGTCTGCATGCCGTGCGGAATATTCTCTAAAGCACCTTTTGTAAGCGTCATCCCAACCGAAGTTGGCACATCACCCGTGAACTTAACCCAGGCATAGGCTTTGCCATTTCCGATGGCTAGCGCATCGCCCGTGTACGTTGGATTCGGATCGGCTGTTTCTGTTTTTTTACAACCTGCCAGGAGCATCACAGATACTAGACTGGCAAAAAGGAGTGTTTTCATTGATTTTTATGGTTAAAATGTTAATATGAAAAAATTAATAAACTAATAATGAGCACAGTTAATACTCTTTACGGATTGGCGATTAGTTTCCCACTCGGTGTGTACATAAGTCGCGCACCCGTCTCTAGCAGGAGCCGCCGAACTTGCCCCAGCACACCAATCGTGACAATATGCCCCGTTTTAATCTGGGTCAGGCTGGTAGCCGTTGGGATAATGCCGCATTGCCAGGTGGCGGGGTCATTCCATTGGCCCGATTGCACCGAAACGGCCGTACCAGCCGCCAATGTACAACTGGTGCTCCCGATAAACTTCGATGCTAACCGGATATAGGCCGCCTGGTCGTAGATACCCACCTCCGTAATTTCATACGACGCTTCGGGATAGTCGGTGTTCCAGTCTTTATACGATTTCTGCGCGGGCTGACCAGCGGGCGGAGTCACACTGCCTGAATAATCCTGATTGGGGCCGCCAATTAGAAAGCCCGGAAAAGGTCCTGTGGGGGAGGTAAGGGCGTTATCATACATAGTGCCATCCCAGAACCAGCCGTGATAAATCTCATTTTGCGAGTTATCGGCACCGAGCAGATTCATCTGGCTCAGGTAGCATTTGGCATTGGGATTCAGCCCATGCAGGTAGTGCAGATACCCCAGCGAAGCCTCCTGCAACGCCGTGTTGTTGGCCGGACTGAGGTTGCTGGCCCGCAGCATCTGGAGTTGAATACCAGCCTGTGCTTTCTGTTGGTTCGAGTTCCAGGAGTAGTAGTTCAGGTAAGCGCGGTACGCATCGGTGCCGTTGGTATAGGCCGGTAAGAGTTTGGCCGAGGTGGTTATCAGCGATACAAACTTGTTGCGGATGGCCGTAGCGTGGCTGGCATTGGCTCCAGCGTGGTTCGCGTAAACCATCAGGGCATCCAGCACCACCTGCCAATCAGGAAAGTATGTGTCGTTACCAGTAGTCCACAACATCTGATTCGTGTTGGCATACAGACTCTCGAAAGCGGTTTTGTAGGTAGCCCCGGCTGCGGCCCCATAAGCATTCAGAAGATATGCAGCCGCTACCGTCTTATACGACGTAGCGCGGTAATAGCTGTTCGAGGCATCGCCATAAATCCCATCGTCGGGGTTAAAACTGCCCCCTCCTCCCGACACAAATGGGGTATTGTCGAAAATGACGTTGGGGTTGGCAACGGCCCAGTTCCAGGCATTCTGGGCGGCTGTTTTCAGGGTGGTACTATAGGGGTCGATGGCCGTAAAGCTACTGAACACACTGGCCGCGTGGGCCAGCGCGGAGGCTACGGCCAGGGAAGTTAGTGTACTTTTGCCACCATAAAACCGCTGTCGGGTATCGGTGCTGGGCGGGCTATTGGCCCCAAAGCCTTTGATGCTGACCTTGCAGCGTATGCCTCCGTCGGTATCCTGCATTTTCAACAACCAGTCGAGTTCGTATTTGGCTTCGTTTAAGATGCGGGGCAGGTTACCCGTAGTAGCAGTCCAGGCGGTCGGGTTTTCTTCGTAAGCTTTCAGCAGGTTATGCAGGGCTTCAGATGCATAGAGCGAATACTTGTTAAAGTCGCCCGCATCGTGCCAGCCGCCCGACATATCGCGCTCTTTGCTGGCATTGGTCGGGTCGCTCACGTCGCGGCAGTGGGTATCCTGCAAGGCTCCCACATGGCATGCGTCATCGAACCAGCTTTTACCGCCAAACTGCCCAAAGCGAAACGTGCCGCACCGCTGCATTTTCAGGGCCGATAACGCCTGTTTCGCCAGCGTATCATATACCGTTGGACTAATCACAAACTCATACGAGCGTTTGTTGTTCGCCACATCGACTACATAGTAAGTGCCAACCGTACTGACGCTCGAAAAATCGAACCACCAGGCTTTATCGCCTGACTGCCCGTGCGTGGCTTCGCTGTTCCAGGCCGTTAGAGAGCCGCTGAATACTACCGTATTGCCCGGCAATACACGCACCTGATAATTGCTGCCCGGCGCGAAGCTACTCGTCTGATTGTACTGACTAACCGCCGGGTCAGGACTACTGATAACGGCTACCTTCCGGGCCGAGGGCAAATACCCAAACTGATCCACTTTAATGTGGTCATCAATGGTGAGCGTTGGGCCGTTCATGACCGTTACCATCGCTGTAACTGAACTTCCCGACGGGCAATTATTATCGGTATAACAACCAACGGTATAGGTATAGGTGCCGGTGAGCAATGGCGAAACAATGATACTGCTGCCTGTCTGACTGGTTGACCATTTATAAGCCAACAGCCCACAACCTGATGCCGTCAGTGTAATACTGTTGCCCGTTACGAGTGTGGCAGAAGCGGGCGTGACGGACAGCGATACCGCCGAACCGGATTGCGGTTGGCTGTATAGACTCAGGAAATTCCAGATTTCGGTTTCGGTGTTGTAGCCCGCATTGGCGGTGGTAGGCCAGTTATGCCCTAACCCCGCCCGTTTCAGAGCCATGAGTTGAACCGGCTTTGAGCTACCGATGGGCGCACTCGCGCAGAATGTATAGCGGGTTAAGTCTGCATTAAGCGTTGTACTGGTAGGTGTCCAGGTGCCGCAGGTTGCTTGCCCAAACGAGGATTCAGGCCAGATCCAACCCGATAAGTCAGGAAAGGGCACCACCCCATCGGTAGTAGCGTGAATGTGTAGTACGGGTTTGGCAACA
>JBBQUC010000158.1:0-8164 GCA_038212815.1 Cytophagales bacterium | reverse complement strand
GCAATTTTTACCTGTACTTTAGGTACGTTCACAATGGTTAGGCCCACGTTTCTGGCTCCTTTCGAGGAGAGGTACAGCCCTTTTTTGTGGGCAAACTGGATGCTGGCGGGCATCTTGCCAAAAAATAAATCACGGGTAACTGGCTCGGCCAGTTTTGCGCCCAGCACCCCCCGAATCTGGTCGGTGAGGGTAAGCACGTAGGTATCAGTCTCGTTGAAATTCCCCCGGATGATGAAACCGTTTTCGGTGAGTTCAGCGGTGGTTTCTACGGCGGGCTGAATGCTGTAATAACGGTCGATGGTGCCGGGCTGCAACTCCTGAGTGGTAACAACCCGCACCAACCCCCGGTTTTGCTCGAAACCCGTCTGCACATCGACAACCTCGACTTGTTTCTGGGTGGGTAATGAGCCAGTTTGTTCCAGCACGCCGTTGCTCACATAAGCGGTGTTCAAGACCTTAATCCCTTTGTCGAGTTTTACGGTCAGGGGTTGGGCATTGGCATCGGCGGGAGCATCGGGTAAGGTAGTGGTAATGCCTGACAGGCTGTTACCATCGGCGGGGGTGCTAACCTGCGTAAGTTGGGTAGTGAGGGGTTTATCGCTGGCCGAAACGCTGAGCTTGGGTGATACCTCGGCCTGATCGACGGGGTAGTTGATGTTGAGCCGGAGTTTGGCAATAGGTTTGCCGGTTTCTTTGGCCCGCGTCCACCAGGTTTCGGTGCTGACCACCTGCAAATAGGGCGTATGAAAAGCAATATCATCGCCCGATACACCCAGGTCTTTGGCAGACGGCCTTTTCAGGAGTTCGTCAGTAAGTTCGGCGCGGTAGTCGGTGGCGGGGTCGAAGGCCACAGCGGGTGAGAAGACCAGTTCGCTGGGGGAAGCCCACTTGAATTTACCCCGCACGGCGGGTTTGAACCGGATATACTGGGTCGAGTCCCATTCGTCGAGGTGCGTATCCGGCCCCACGTTTTTATTGAAGGAGAACGTCAGGTTTTGGGTGCGTTGCACCTCATCGCCAAAGTTACGGCCTACTACCGCCACCGAGTTGAGGTTAGTCAGGCGCGTACAATACGTAAGCGCAAACACAGCAGCAAGCAGCAGACTGGCAGTAATCAGGCGATAGGGCGACATGAAATGAAGGTGGTTTAGGAAAGAAGTTGATCAGTAATTTTTGTCATCCCGACGAAGGAGAGATCGTACTAACAAAAAACAGCATTGGCACAAGATACGCCCTGGATATCTCCTTCGCCGGGATGACAAAAATCTCCCCTTATTTTGTAGGCGTAAACTGCAATATGGCGGCTTTCCAGCCTGCCCCCTGCTTAATACAGACCACCGTAAACACCACAGCCTGATCGAAGGCCTGACCCTGCAGGTTTCCTTTAAAACTCGAACTACCCGTTACTACAGCGGCATCGGCATTATAGGTACGGGTTTGCAGGTTGGTGGCGGTAGCCTTGTCGATCACCAAAAATCCGCCACCAAGTGCCTGGCCGAGCAGGTCTTTATCCGCCGACTGTCCGTCGAAGCTGGTGATGGTGAAATCATCGGTGATGAGTTTGGCGGCAGCGGCTCCATCTTCGGCTTCGAGGGCTTTAAAGAGGGCTGAGGTCAGGGCCGAAGGGTCTTGCATGGGGTCGGCGGCAGGGGTTTGGGCAAAGGCACCCGCCGTAACGAGTAGGCTGGCGGCAAACAGGAGAAAACGTTTCATTGGCTTTTATTTGTTTTAGGGTGGAAAAGTGCCGAAAAATCCCGGCAAATCAAAATGAATAAATTGTAGAGCCAGTATGCGCGAAAATCGCTAGATTCGTTGTTACATCGCTACCATTGACTTACCCTATCGACATGCTCCTTCCTGCTGAAGAGAAACGTTATCAAAAACACCTGAATTTGCCCGAAGTGGGGCCTGAAGGTCAGCTAAAACTCAAAAATGCCCGTGTGCTGGTGGTGGGAGCGGGTGGCCTGGGGTGCCCGGTACTGCTGTACCTGACTGCCGCCGGGGTTGGTACCATTGGGGTGATCGACCCCGATGTGGTGGACTTGAGCAACCTACAGCGGCAGGTGCTTTATACCACTGGCGAGGTAGGCAAACCCAAGGCCAAAGTAGCCGTTAACCACCTTAGCAAACTTAACCCTGAGCTGACGTTCGATACGTATGCTATGGCTCTCGAACCCGGTAACGCCCGCTCTATTATAGACGAATATGATCTGGTGGTTGACTGCACCGATAACTTCGCGGTGCGCTACCTGGTCAATGATGTGTGCGTTACGCGGGATAAGCCATTTGTTTACGGAGCGATTCACCGGTTTGAGGGGCAGGTCGCTGTGCTGAATAGCCCCTTACCCGACGGGCGCAAAGGCCCCACCTACCGTTGCCTGTTTCCTGAATATCCCAACGAGATTGAGATTCCAAACTGCGCCGAAACGGGCGTGCTGGGCGTGTTGCCCGGCATCATTGGCACCTACCAGGCCAATGAGGTGATTAAATACATTGTGGGCGTTGGCCAACTCCTCAACGAACACCTGCTTACGGTTGATTTGCTGGCCATGACCCAGCAGAAAATAAAACTCAAACGCCGGGCCGATGCCGAAGCCCTGGCCGAGCAGGGTCTGGCGCGAGGGTATCGAACAGTAACACCCGCTACGCTGCCACAGCCCATTTCGCCCCGCCAACTGGCCGACCGCATGGCTCTGGGCGAAGACCTGTTCTTGCTGGATGTGCGCGAACGTCCGGAGTTCGATCTATGCCACCTCGACGGAGCCGTATTGATTCCGGTGGGTATGATCCCTAACAACCGCAAGCGTATTCCTACAGATCGGCCAGTTGTGGTGTATTGCCATCATGGTATGCGCTCGGCCAATGTGGTGCAATACCTGCATCAGCAGGGCGGGTTCAAAAATCTCTATAACCTGGAAGGCGGAATCAACGCCTGGGCACGCGAGATTGAACCCGAAATGGAGACGTATTAGCCAGTTAGTTACTGACTAACCAACTGGCTCTATTCCACAATCCGGTACGTTTGTTTAGCCTGTTCGCGGGAGAGGGCGTTGAAGTGCCACCACTCAAATTCGATGGGGCTGAACCCTGCCTGGCGCATGGCGGTGCGGAGAATCTGGCGGTTCTCAATCTGCTGGCGGGTTAGTTTACCCGCTTTTAGCAGGGCGGCTTCTTTGGATGGATAGGCCAACTCCCCAAAATAATCGAAGGAAGTTCCCATGTCTATTGGTTTGGGTTGGGCGTTCTGCCCGGCCACCTCAGCTACTGTAAGGTCAACGGCGCAGCCGTAGTTATGGATAGAGCCTTTGCGCGGGTCAGCTACATACTGCTGGCGTTCGCCCTCAGGCATCTGGGGCAGGGCGTTCCAGAATTTCCATTGCACCGACCGGGGGCGGGCGGCATCATACACCAACAGGCGGAGCGTGGGATGTTGCTGTTGCAGATACCGGCTGGCAGCGGCCAGCTTCCGGGCGGCCATAGGCTGCATATAGGCCCGCGTGAGGTCGTCATACACGTCTTTATGCACAAAATTATCGGTAGTCGAGTATTTTAACTCAACCAGAATACCGGGGTCAATGGTCTGCACATCCACCAGCCCCTGTTTGGTCATAGCGGCTTCGATAGATTGAGCATTTAGCGTTGTTACGAAGAGGTACGCCGAAAAGATACAAAGAGATACAAAGATTCTCTGTCTTTCGCTATACCCTTTCTCTGTATGTCTCTCGGCCCGCCGAATCGGCATAACAAATTTTTCTCCCATGATACAAATAAAAGGAAAACCTGCTATGTTCGCTTCACTATGGCGTTAAACTACATCTGGGTTGCTTTTTTCCTGATTGCTTTTCTAGTTGCCCTCTTCAAGCTGATAGTCTTTGGCGATACCGAAATCTTTAAGCTCATTGTGGAGGGATTATTCGACTCGTCGAAGTCGGCGGTGATGGACATTGCCTTACCACTGGCGGGGGTGATGACGTTTTTTTTGGGATTACTGAATATTGGTGAGAAGGCAGGAGCTATCAATTTTCTAGCCCGCATCATCGGCCCATTTTTTCACAAACTCTTTCCCGAAGTACCTGCCAACCACCCCGCCAATGGGCAGATGATTATGAACTTTTCGGCCAACATGCTTGGCCTTGATAATGCGGCTACCCCCTTTGGCCTGAAAGCCATGCAAAGCCTGCAAACGCTGAATCCGAAACCCGATACAGCATCCAATGCCCAAATCATGTTCCTGGTGCTGCATACGTCGGGTCTGACCATTGTGCCACTCGGCGTTATGGCCCAACGGGCAATTCTGGGGGCTACCGACCCGTCGGATATTTTTATCCCGTGTTTGATTGGTACCTACGTAGCCACGGTGTTCAGTATGGTGGTGGTAGCCATTAAGCAGCGCATCAACCTGCTGAACAGTACGGTATTGGGCTGGTTGGGGGGCATCACTACGTTTTTGGCCATAGCCCTGTGGTGGCTGTCATCCCTGCCGAAAGAGCAAATCGAGCAAGTCTCTAAAGTGATAGGCAACACGGTTCTGATGGTCATCATCGTGGCGTTTTTGCTGGGTGCGCTGCGCAAGAAAGTCGATATTTTCGGGGCGTTTATCGAAGGAGCCAAAGGCGGTTTTGAGACTTCGGTGCGGATTATCCCATATTTGGTAGGCATGTTGGTGGCTATCAGTGCCTTTCGTACCTGCGGGGCCATGACGTACCTGGTCGATAGCCTGAAATGGGTGGTAGCTCTCACCGGCCTCAACACCGACTTTACCGACGCGCTGCCGGTGGCCCTGATGCGCCCCCTGAGCGGGTCGGCTTCGCGGGCATTGATGATCGACGGGATGAAGCAGTTTGGCCCCGATTCGTTTGTGGGGCGGCTCGGTTGTATTTTTCAGGGGGCAGCCGATACTACATTTTATATAGTGGCTTTGTATTTTGGTTCGGTGGGGATTAAAAACACGCGCTACGCCATTGTGGCGGGCCTCATCGCCGATTTTGCCGGGGTGGCCGCTGGCATTGCGCTGGGGTATCTATTCTTTCATTAAGTAGATTGTCAGTTGTAGTTAGGTCGGGGCCGCCATTACTGACCACGTACCTAAATCAACCGTTTAAGGGCAAACTGAGTGAAGAGAACCTGCCCGTTCCGTCTAACCATAAGCGATACTTCTTTGCCTTCGCCTTTTTGGAGCATTTTGTAGATATCGCTGATGGTAAGCTCAGCGGCAGCGGTGTTGTTGATAAAGATAAGTTCGTCGCCTTCGCGCAGATTGGCAAAGTAAGCCGGGGAGCCGTCGAGAATTCGGTCGATGAAATAATTACGGAACTGGTCGCCTTTGGCCCGCAGTTCAAGCCCACTCATATCGTGCTCAAACGTTTCTTTCATTATTTTGCGAACGGGCTTCAGCACAATATAATTTTCCTGGTAGTTGAACGTCACCTTAAATCGCCGGAGCAGTTCGCAGCCAATATTGCCCTGCCGCTCAAACCGGGGACTTAGTTTCATACCAAAGGAGGTGCTGTCGGGAAAAGAAGCCAGAATATTAGTCATCTCATATTTGCCGAGCCGCATGGTTTGAATTCGCCCCATGCTCCCATTAATTACCCCGTTTAGGCCGCGCCCCAACTGTGCCCGAATAATTTTTTCGGGCAGGGGCATTTGGTCAACTGTTCGCGAGCGGTCGAGGAGAAGGGCATGGCCCGCACCTGTATCGAGTACTACCCGCAGGGGGGTAGTTTTGCCATTATCGACTACACTCACCACGTCGATATACGGTTTAGTATCCTGAATAATAATGGGGTAGCGGTCGCCTTTCGATTTGCGGTATTTATACCGATTCGGTAATTCCAGCATGATCTCTTTTTGCTGGAAATCAATGGTTACGACAAAATTATTGAACAGGTCATACCCAAAAATGCCGTGTACCGGTACGCCCACATATTCTGATAGTTTAAGAATATCCGTATCGAGAATCACCAGATTCTGATGATTACCCCGCATATGGCCCATACTCAGCGAGTTGTCAATCGCTACGGCAGCGGTTAGGTTGGCTCCCTCGCCCGCACCACTCAGTTTTACCCGGCGGGTAGTTCGGTTAGAGTGATTCTTAAATGCGTTGGGGTCGGTGATGATGGTGGCATTTAGCCCGGTATCCAGAATAAACCGCAACGTATCTGAGTCATTGACCCTGAGGGGAATGATGATGAGGTTAGAGTGGAGTTGAAAGGGAATCCGGGTGAATCCCCGGTTACCGGTCAGGAAATACCCATACCGGTCTTTATCAGGGATGTGTTGATCGCGTGTACGCGCTACGGTCTTCCCCGGTAGCAGCCAAAGCCCCAGTAGTGCCAGTATCGTACCCCACCTTTTCATGTATTTGTCAGTTCATCTGAAATCTACAACTTTTTTATTGAATAATCGTATTTGTCAAACCTTTCTTAACATTGGCTGGAGATTTGCGCCTGATTGCCACGCAAAACGCGTTGAATTCTGTTAATTTCGCGGCTGTATTGATAACGAAAAATACCTGCGTTTTGATTCAGCTTACGCTCAATCCCATTTTTTATGCGAACAAAAATAGTTGCTGGTAACTGGAAAATGAATAAAACTGCCGATGAAGCCGTGGCATTGGTTTCGGAAGTAGTGAATATGGTAAAAGATGAAGTGACCAGCGATGTGCGGGTAGTGCTTTGCCCACCCGCTCTTTACCTGACCACCCTGCGCCCTTACCTGACGCACCCTACCCTTGCCCTTGGTGCCCAAAACTGCCACGAAAAAGCCGCCGGTGCAAACACGGGCGAAATTTCGGCCCCTATGCTCCGGTCGGTGGGGGTGCAATACGTGATTCTGGGCCACAGCGAACGGCGTCAACAGGCGGGCGAAAGCAATGCGTTGCTGGCCGAAAAAGTAAACATTGCCCTGGAAAACGGCCTGCTGCCTATTTTCTGCTGTGGTGAATCGCTGGAGCAGCGCGAAGGGGGCGATTACCTGGCCCTTGTAAAAGCACAATTGACCGAGAGTTTGTTTCACCTCAGCCCGGAGCAGTTTGCCAATATCGTACTTGCCTACGAACCTATTTGGGCTATTGGCACAGGGCTGACGGCCTCCTCGGCCCAGGCGCAGGAAATGCATGCGGCTCTGCGCACCCACCTGGCCGGGAAGTATGGCGAGGCCATAGCCCAGGCTACGCCGATTTTGTATGGGGGGAGCTGCAACGAAAAAAATGCCGCTGAACTCTTCGCCCAACCCGACGTTGACGGCGGCCTGATTGGGGGTGCCTCCCTCAAATCGAGGGAGTTTACAAACATTATCAAAGCACGATAGTAGGTAGGAGATACGATCTTCTACCTACTACAAAAAACCATGCCCGAACTGCCCGAGGTCGAAATTCGTCGTCAGTATCTCGAAACCTCGTCACTGTTTCAGCCAATCGAGGGGATAGACGTAGAAGACCATAAACTGCTCACAACGGATTATCAGACTCTACAGGAGCAACTTATTGGGCGGCAGTTTGTGGGTACAGAGCGCGTAGGCAAAAACCTGTTTGTACTCACTGATGCCCCAAAGGTTATTCTGCGGTTGCATTTCGGCATGACCGGCGACCTGGAATACTACCACAGCAGCCTCGACCGGCCCCGCTTTGCCCGGATTGTGTTTCGGTTTGCCAACGGCTTTAATCTGGGCTTTTTGGCTCCCCGTAAGTTTGAGCGCGTGGGGCTGGTCGATAGCATTGCTGGGTATCTGGCCGAAAAGAAAATTGCGCCCGATGGCCTGGTCATTACCCTGACCGAACTCTCAGCGCGCATTCGTCGCCGAAAGTCGCTTATCAAGCCCGTGCTGCTCGACCAAAGTACTGTGGCCGGCCTGGGCAACTGGATTGTCGATGAGGTATTGTTTCAGGCCCGTATTCACCCCGAACTCCGCGCTGATCTTCTGACGGATGCTCAGCTACTGGATATTCATGAGGCAACCCGGCTGGTGCTGGAAACAGCCATCCGGCACGAAGCAACCTACCGCGATTTTCCGCCTGGGTTTTTGATTCACGTTCGCGAGTGGGATAGTGCGCCCTACGATGATGTAGAAGCCCACAAATTTTGTCCCCGTTGCGGCACCCGCATTACCCGTAGTGAAGTAGGCGGGCGCACCACGTTCTTCTGCCCAACGGAGCAGGTTCTGT
>JBBQUC010000157.1:0-8187 GCA_038212815.1 Cytophagales bacterium | reverse complement strand
GGCGATGCTGACCTGCGCGATTGTGTAGAATCGAAGAAGTTTCTAAGTAAAACTGGCTACGTTGACCCCGCTAAAATCGGAATTATGGGCGGCTCGTATGGCGGCTACATGACCTTGGCAGCCTTAGCCTTTACGCCCGATGAGTTTACCGTTGGGGTCGATATTTTTGGCGTAGCCAACTGGTTGCGTACCCTCAACTCGATGCCCGAATGGTGGGGTGCTCAGCGCGACGCATTATTTAAGGAAATCGGTCATCCTAAAGCCGATTCGGTAGCTCTGTATAACAAATCACCCCTGTTTCATACCAACCGGATTAAAAAACCACTATTGGTGATTCAGGGGGCCAATGACCCACGGGTGCTAAAAATAGAATCGGACGAGATTGTGGCCAATGTAAAGAAAAACGGGGTACCGGTTGAGTATGTCACCTTTCCCGACGAGGGACATGGCTTTGTGAAGAAGGAAAATGAGATTGTAGCTAACCAGGCCATCCGCGACTTTTTGGATAAGTACCTCTGGGGAGCAGGTATGAGCGTACGCTAATAAACTGGTAACAAACCTATATGCCCTAACAAACCGTATAGGGTTGCGCTTTACGTCAACTGAAGGAGTTCAAAAGCTTTCTCGGCAGCAGACTGCTCGGCCTTTTTCTTGCTATAGCCGCTGCCCGTCGAGAAGGGTTCTTCGTTGACGGTTACCTGCGCAATAAACTCGCGGTACTGGCTGTTGCCTTTTTCGGAGATAATATCGAACCGGATTTCCTTACCCGTTCGCTGCGCCCACTCGATCAGGCGGCTTTTGAAGTTGATGTTGTTGTTTACTACGTCTTCCAGGTCGTAATGAGTCAATAACTCATTAAGTATAAACTTTTTGGTGAATCGAAATCCCTTGTCGAGGTAGATTGCCCCAACTAAAGCCTCCAACGCATCACCATACATGGATGTGCGCATGGGCATAACCCGCCCCCGGTTGCCGTCATATTCGATCAGCCGGTCGAGGCCAATTTTGCGAGCCACTCCATTGAGAGTTTCGCGGTTCACAATCCGCGACCGAATTTCGGTGAGGAAGCCCTCGTCTTTATAGGGGTATTTTTTAAAGAGATATTCAGCAATGACCATGCCCAGTACGGCATCTCCCAGGTATTCGAGCCGTTCGTTCGACTCCCGAAACCCTTTGATAGCCGTCTCTTTCGAGGCAGAAGTGTGGCGTAATGCTAATTGATACAACCCCAGATTAGACGGTTGATCGCCGATAATGTGGGTTATAGCTTTCCGAAGCGTGCGCCGGGCGTTAGCATCGCTAGACCCTTTGCCAGACCGAAGCCAGCCCAAAAGGGGTGTAAACACAGAGCGAGTCAAGGCCAGTCGCACAAATCAGCTTATTTTTCGGAAAATCACGATGGCGTTGTGGCCACCAAATCCAAATGCATTGCTCATTACGGTAGTCAGCGGTTTGGGCTGTGCCACCATCGGGGTTAGATTAAACCGGGCATCGATCGCTTCGTCGCGGGTAAAGAGGTTAATGGTAGGCGGAACAATCTGATGCTCGAGGGCTTTTAACGAAGCAATGGCTTCAACGGCACCAGCCGCACCCAGTAAGTGACCCGTCATAGACTTGGTAGAACTAATACTGAGTTCAAATGCGTGATCGCCAAAGAGTTTATGGATAGCCTTTAACTCCTGCGGGTCACCCATGGGGGTTGAGGTACCGTGGGTATTGATGTAGTCAATCTCATTGGGGGCAATACCGGCATCGTTCAGGGCATCTTCCATGGCCAGGTACGCGCCCAACCCATCGGGGTGAGGGGCTGTAATGTGGTATGCGTCCGACGACATACCCCCACCGAGCAGTTCGGCATAAATTTTAGCCCCGCGCGAAACGGCATGTTCGTATTCTTCCAGAATGAGCGAACCAGCTCCTTCGCCCATTACAAACCCATCGCGGTCTTTATCGTAAGGCCGCGATGCCGTTTCAGGCGATTCGTTGCGCTCCGATAGGGCACGGTTAGCGTTGAAGCCCCCAATACCCGCCCGCGTTACGGCGGCTTCAGATCCACCCACTACGCACATGTTCATGCGGCCCAACCGGATGTAATTGAACCCGTCGATGATGGCATTGTTGGTCGATGAGCAGGCTGATACCGTCACGTAGTTTGGTCCACGAAACCCGTACCGCATTGAAATATGCCCCGATGCACTATCGGCAATCATACGCACAATAAAGAACGGATTAATGCGGGGCGTACCATCACCTTTGGCATAATCGATCATTTCTTCCTCGAACGACTTCAGGCCGCCAATACCAGATCCCCAAATTACGCCTACCTTATTTCGGTTCAGCGTGTCAAGGTTGATACCTGCGTCCTGAATTGCCTGCTCGGTGGCAATAAGGGCATAATGAGTAAACGGGTCCATTTTCCGGGCCTCCTGGCGCGGAATATGTTGCGTTACATCCAGCCCCTTTACCTCACAGGCAAAGTGTGTTCGAAACGTACTCGCATCGAATTTAGTAATTGGCCCGGCACCACTAACCCCGGCTACTAACTGGTTCCAGTACGTGGCTACATCGTTACCAATCGGTGTCAGAGCACCGAGACCAGTCACTACTACTCGTTTGAATGCCATACAGCTTAACGGCGTAATAAAAAATAAAGCAAACAGGGCGGTTCAGGCGCGGGTATGCTTTGCCAGATTACTTACCGGCATTTTCTTCAATATAGCTAACGGCCTGCCCAACGGTAGTGATACCCTCGGCCTGATCATCGGGAATCGAGATATTAAACTCCTTCTCGAATTCCATAATCAACTCAACGGTGTCTAACGAATCGGCACCGAGGTCATTGGTGAAACTGGCTTCGGAGGTCACTTCCGACGGCTCTACGCCCAGTTTATCAACGATGATTTGCTTTACTTTGTCTGCAATTTCTGCCATTTTGATAGCGTCTTTGGGGTTAAAAAACTCCGCAAAGAAAGGTATTTGTTGGGGGATTATCAAACAATTTTTTGCCGGCCTAATCGACCAAACCTCCTTAGTAAGGTGCTCATTGACTCTGTTTGCCAATCAGTTATAAACAGTTTTGTTAACTAGTATAGCAATCAGCTATTTTAGCCAGACTAGCGGTTAGTAGCCCAATACCAACCAAAAAAATGGCAATTTTGCGGTTTCAACTCGCCTTATAGTCTATGCAAATTCCTAAATTGACTCATACCAATAGCGGGCAGTTTACCCTTATGGCTGGCCCGTGCGCTATAGAAGGCCGTGATATGGCCCTGCGTATTGCTGAGCGCATTGTTACCATTACCAGCAAACTTCGGATACCCTATATCTTTAAAGGCTCCTACCGCAAAGCAAACCGCACTAAAGCCAACTCGTTCACTGGGATTGGCGATGAGGTGGCCCTGGCTATCCTGAAAGAAGTGGGCGATACATTTGGTATACCAACCGTTACCGATATTCATGAGTCGCACGAGGCTGCACAGGCCGCACCGTTTGTCGATGTGCTCCAGATTCCTGCATTTCTGTGCCGCCAAACCGAGCTCCTGGCCGCTGCTGCTGAGACGGGCCGGGCTGTAAACATCAAAAAAGGCCAGTTTCTGTCGGGTGATAGCATGGGCTTTGCCGTAGAGAAAGTGAAATCGGCAAACCCCGATGCAGTAGTATTCCTAACCGACCGGGGGAACTCCTTTGGGTATGGCGACCTGGTGGTTGACTACCGCAACATTCCGGCTATGCAACAATTTGGGGTGCCGGTGGTTATGGATTGCACGCATTCACTACAGCAGCCTAACCAATCGTCGGGCATAACGGGTGGTCGGCCCGCGCTCATTGCCACCATTGCCAAAGCCGCCATTGCCGTGGGGGCCGACGGGCTTTTTATTGAAACCCACCCTAACCCCGCCGAAGCCAAATCGGACGGAGCCAACATGCTGCCACTCGATCAGTTAGAAGCACTACTGGAAAAGTTGGTGAGAATTCGGGAAGCGTTGTAAGCTAACAGGAGTAGCTTATCAATATCCCTTAGCCTCTGGTATAACCTCAACTGGCGCGTCGGCGGCTACATGGCCAAACCGTCGGTAGGCATCTTCCATAATACTGGCGGTGGCACTAGCCCCCAGGCGGGTTACGCCTAGTTCTTTAACCCTAAGCAGCCCATCGAGGGTACGTACGCCACCGGCGGCTTTTACCTGTACACCCGGTCCAACATGGGCAACCATCAGCCGCAGGTCGTGGTCGGTGGCTCCTTCGTAGCTGTATTTGCCATCGGCTCCCTTTACAAACCCATAGCCGGTTGAGGTTTTTACAAACTCAGCCCCAGTGGCTGTACAAATTTCGCACAGCCGGATTTTGTACGAGTCTTCAGGCAGATAATCATTCTCGAAAATCACTTTCAGAATAGCCCCATTCGCTGCACAGGCTTTTTTGATCTGGCTAATTTCATCCTGAACGTAGGCCCAATCATTGGCCAGTACTTTACCAATGTTCACTACCATGTCAATCTCGACGGCTCCATCGCGGCAGGCCTGCTCGGTTTCGGCTACTTTAGTGGCTACAGTGCTACTGCCCGCCGGAAAGCCAATAACGGTACCAACCAGCACATGGCTGCCCGCCAGCAGGTCTTTAGCCATACTCACGGCGTAGGGCTTGATACAGACCGAAGCTACATCGTATTTCAGGGCCAGTTTGCAACCGTCGCGCAGTTCGGCATCGGTCAGGGTGGGGTGCAGCAGGGAGTGGTCAATCATTTTGGCCAACTCGCGGATAAGGGGGTTTTGCATAATAAGTAAAGGGAAAGGATGCGTCAGAAAATCTTACTTCAAGTCAATATTAAAATGCAAACCCCGGTTGTCGCGCCGGGACATGGCCGCTTTGATAATTAAATAAGCTACTTCAATAATGTTCCGCAGTTCACAGATGGGTACCGACACGGTGGACTGCCGATATAACTCTTCATGCTCGATATACAGCAGTTCAAGCCGGTCCATCGCCCGTTTCAGCCGGCGGTTTGAGCGTACAATCCCCACATAGTTCGACATGATGGCTTCCAGTTCGCGCTTGATTTCAGTAACCAGCACCAGTTCTTCGGGGTGAGTGGTTCCTTTGTCGTCCCATTCAGGAATGTCTTCTTCAATCGTAATATCGCTGAACTCAGCTACCGATTTTAGATAAGCCCGGTGACCAAACACAACAGCCTCAAGCAATGAGTTAGAGGCTAGTCGGTTGGCTCCATGCAGGCCCGTACAGGAACACTCGCCAGCCGCATACAAATGCTGAATATTAGTTTGGCTGAACTCATTGACTCGTATCCCTCCGCAGAGGTAATGCTGAGCCGGCACAACCGGGATAAAATCTTTACGCAAATCCAGTCCCAAATGGTCGCGGCAGTAGGCTGTTATATTCGGAAAATGCTCGATAAACCGCTCATAATCGAGGTGGGTTACGTCGATATAGACATGTTGCGCCCCTGATTTCTTCATCTCAGAGTCGATGGCGCGGGCAACAATATCGCGCGGAGCGAGCGACAAACGCGGGTCGTAATGCTCCATAAATGTTTCCCCCTTGATGGTTTTCAGTACGCCACCAAAACCGCGTACGGCTTCAGAAATGAGGAAATTAGGCTTCTTGCCCGGTTCGTATAGGGCTGTTGGATGAAACTGGATGAACTCCATATCCTTACAAATAGCCTTAGCCCGGTAGGCCATAGCCACCCCGTCGCCAGTGGCAATAACGGGGTTTGTGGTGTTCTGATACACTTGCCCAATGCCGCCGGTAGCCACCATAGTAGTGCGGGCCAAAAACCGCTCTACCTTTCCCGTTTGTGCGTTCAGTACATATGCCCCAAAGCAGCAGTTGTCAGTATCGTAGCGATGTACCGTTTGGCCGAGATGGTGGCGGGTAATGAGTTCAACGGCGTAGAAATGGGTGAAAATCTCGATGCTGGCAAACTGCCTCACTTTATCGAGCAACGCCCGTTCAATTTCGGCCCCGGTAATATCTTTAAAGTGCAGAATTCGGAAATCGGAGTGGCCGCCCTCTTTAGCCAGGTCATAATCGGTGCTGCCATGCTCCTTGTCGAATCGGGTGCCGTAGTCGATCAACTCCTGAATTCGTTCGGGGGCTTCGCGCACCACCAGTTCTACCACCGAACGGTCGCTCAGGAAATCGCCCGCAATCATGGTATCTTCGATGTGCTTCTCGAACGAATCATCCTCCGACCACACAGCGGCAATGCCTCCCTGCGCATATTTTGTGTTTGTTTCATCGGCCTGCACTTTGGTAATGACCCCAATGCGGATTTTTTCGCCGACCTGCTCGTAGTGAGCGGCCAACTTGGTGGCGTAGCTCAGCCCCGCAATTCCGGAGCCGATAATGAGGTAGTCGAATTGATGAGGCATTGTACTATAGTGCTGTTGGTTTTATTCCTAACGTATCATTACTTAACACCGAAAATGTGTTTGATACTAGTAACCCGTATTTGCCCAGTGTAGTTAAAATGGGGTTCATTAAAAAGGAAACAAGCCATCAATCACTGTTTGTTGGTTGGTTAGCTCTTGGACAAACCTAAAGTAACCACTGACTACTCGTTTACAACGGTCAACTCATTTCCAGCATTCTCAGCACTGAGGCTTCGGCTTTCACCCGGATGTCTTCTGGTACCTCAATGGCGGGCATTTCGTAATAGAGGGCATTGTACAGCTTTTCGAGGGTGTTCATTTTCATGTACGGACACTCTGAGCAGGCGCAGGTGTTATTCTGATTGGCCGGGGCAGGAATGATCTTTTTGTTGGGAACGGCCTGCCGCATTTTATGCAGAATCCCCGCTTCAGTACCCACAATGAACTCCGTTTCGGGCTGCTCTACTACGTATTTGAGTAGGGCTGTGGTTGACCCCACAAAATCGGCCTGACTCAAAATGTGCTCCTGACACTCGGGATGGGCAATGAATTTGGCATTGGGGTACTTGACCCGCAATGCGTTCAGTTTCTCCTGAGAAATGTCGATATGTACAATGCAGGCACCCTCCCACAGCACCATGTCGCGGCCCGATTTTTTACTGACAAACCGACCCAAATTGGCATCGGGGGCAAAAATAATTTTCTGATCGGCAGGCAGGCTTTGTACAATTTTCAGCGCGTTCGATGAGGTAACGATAATGTCGGAAAGGGCCTTGATCTCGGCTGAGCAGTTAATGTACGACAGCACGATGTGATCGGGGTACTGCGCCTTAAAAGCCGCAAACTTATCGGCGGGGGCCGAATCGGCCAGCGAGCAACCCGCGTTCATGTCGGGAATGACTACTTTTTTGCTGGGTGAGAGAATCTTGGCGGTTTCGCCCATGAAGTGTACCCCACAAAACACAATCATATCGGCGGGGGTGGCGGCTGCCTGCTGCGAGAGGCCGAGACTATCACCAATGTAATCAGCCAGGTCCTGAATATCGCTATCGACGTAGTAATGGGCCAGAATAACGGCATTTTTTTCGGCCTTCATCCGCTGAATACCCGCAATGAGTTCGCCTTTATCTTTCGGTACGGAGCGGCTGATGTAGCCGATCTGTGCAATTTCCTGGTCGAGTGTGAGGGGGATGGTCATAACAATGACGAATGTATACTGAACAATGACGAGTAGACTATGACTACTGAACAATGAAAATTAGATAATGGCTCCGTTGGGCATTATTCATTGACTCAGTATGCTTTCAAACTTAAATCCAGGCTCTTGATCTGGTGTGTAATAGCCCCCGATGAGATATACTGCACGCCTGTTTCGGCATAGTCGCGCAGGTTATCTTCATTGATACCACCCGATGCTTCGGTTACAAACTGCCCGTCGATGAGCCGAATCATCTCCCGAAGTTCGGCAGGCTGAAAATTATCGAGCATGATAATGTCAACGCGGGTGGCTTCCAGGTGGCCTAAGCGCAGCACTTCTTCGACCTCGGCGCGGTTACGGGTTTCAATCTCAATTTCGAGTTGCCGCCCGGTTTGTTTTAGATACCCGTTTGCCTGCGTAAGGGCAGGCTCAATGCCACCTGCATAGTCAACGTGGTTATCCTTAATCAGAATCATGTCGTACAGCCCAAACCGGTGGTTGACTGCTCCACCAATTTTAGTGGCCATTTTCTCGCAGATGCGGAAGTTGGGCGTGGTTTTGCGGGTGTCGAGCAGTTTGGTACCCGTGCCTTCCAGC
>JBBQUC010000156.1:0-8188 GCA_038212815.1 Cytophagales bacterium | reverse complement strand
GATAATGCCGTGTACGTGGTGGAGGGGCAATATGCACAGGCTTATGTCTTGGGGAGTATAGGACCAGGCTTCCACCAGCGTAGATACCTGCGCGTGGAGGTTGGCGTGGGTACTCACCACGCCTTTGGGCAGGTTGGTGGTGCCGCTGGTGTACAGAATCATGGCCCGCCGACTCAGGGCAATAGCAGGCAAACGGCCAACGGTGGTGGCAGCGTAATCGGCCAGGACAATAAACCGGAGTTGGTGCTCGGCGGCATACGCCTGCAGGAGTGTCTCAAACTCAGGCGAGACAATCAGGATGTCGGCCTGCGTATCGGCCAGAACATACTGGAGGGAGGTGAGCGGGTGGGTGGTGCAGAGTGGCACGGCAATGCCTCCAGCCAGCCAGATTCCCCACTGCGTGCGCACATAATCGAAACCGGGGGTAACCATAAACGCCACCCGCGTTTCGGCCAGGTCGGCTTGCTGCCCCAGCAGCATCTGCCCCAGTTGTTGCGAAGCCGTCTGCAACATCTGGTAGCTATATGAATTACCCCCCGATAGAATGGCTGTTTTGTCGGGCTGCGGGTAGGACTGTTGAAGGGCTTTTAGCATAAAAGGGTTACAAGTTAGGGCAAGTTTCCTCCTGCGTCGACGGAACGGTTGGAATGACAAAACTATCAGCTTTTCCGACTATATGCCTAGTCTGCATCACCGCTAGCAGATGTTTTCCCTAGTATTGCCTTTACCCGTTCCAGAATTACCGCCGTGGCCCCAACGTTTTGGGCTACGTACGCCCGGCTAATCCGGGCAGCTTTCGTGGGGTTGGCGTACTGGTGGGTAAAGGCTTCGGTGAAGGTAGCGGTAGTTTGCACGGGGAATGCTGCGCCCTGTTGCACTAAATCAATGGCTTCCTGAAACTTCAGGTAGTTGGGGCCAAAAAACAGGGGCAAGCCAAAGGTGGCCGCTTCCAGACAGTTGTGTAACCCCTTGCCAAACGCCCCGCCAATAAACGCAAACTCGCCATACTGATACAGCGAGGTGAGCAGGCCGATGTTATCGATGAACAAATAACTGGCGGCTGAAACCGCGCTGGGGTTGGTAGATAGCTCTGAGTAACGCACCGAAGGGTGTTGCAACTGACTTTGCCAGGTTTCGATCTGCTCGCTGTGAATCTCGTGGGGGGCAATAATAACCTTCAGGGGTTGCGCGAATTCATTCAGAAACGGAATCAGTACATCCATGTCGGCGGGCCAGGCACTGCCTACTACCAGCAGTGGGCAACCCGCTTTAAACCTTTCGGCCAGGGGTATGGCCTGCTTTTGAGCCGCTACCTGCGCCACCCGGTCGAAGCGCGTATCGCCCGCCCGCGTGACGGCCGTGATGCCAATGCCCCGTAGTAAAGCAACCGACTCGTTGTTCTGTACAAAAATATGGTCGAAGTAGGGGAGCAACTGCCGGTAAAACCCGCCCCAGGGTTTGAAAAAAAGTTGGTTGGGCCGAAAAATAGCCGAGAATGAAAAGGTGGGTATCTGTGCCGATTTCAGTTCGCGGAGGTAATGATACCAGAACTCATACTTGATAAAAAACGCGAGGCTGGGGTGTACACTGGTCACAAAAGCGCGGGCATTGGTAGGCGTGTCGGCGGGGAGGTAAACTACCCAATCGGCACCGGCATAGTTTTTCCGCACGGCATAGCCCGATGGCGAAAAGAACGTCAGCAGAATTTTGTACTGTGGATACTGCTCCCGAAACGCTTCCATAACTGGCCTTCCCTGCTCAAACTCGCCCAGCGAAGCCGCATGAAACCAGGCGATGGGTGGGCGATTGGGCGCGGTAGGAGGGGGCAGCAATTGGCGGATATGCGCCAGCAGCCCCCGTTGTCCCTCCGTCCAGTCGCGGGCTTTTGGGTTGACCGGAGCCGCCAGCCGCAGCAGAGTTTGGTAAGCGTAAATCGCTGCCGTGTATAGATGCTGAAACAAGTACGTGGCCGGTTGGTTTATCCTGCAAAACTACACTCGCAGTTTCACAACTCCCATGCAAACTTACGACACCCTGACCGAAGCCCTGAATGGCCTGAAAGAGCAGGGCTTCACCCGCGATTACAATCTCCAGCCTAATCACCTACTCTGTACAGCTGATAAGGGGAAACTCTCTCCCGATCAGTTCGAGATTGTGCAGGTCTATCGGTTCGAGGGCATGACCGACCCCGACGATGAAGCGGTACTGTATGCCATTGAAGAAACTAACGGTAAACGCGGTACCCTGGTCGATGCCTATGGCGCGTACTCCGATAGCCTCTCGGCCGATATGGTCAGCAAATTGCGGATCAAACCCAACCCGTAAGCGAACTTTTCGCCAAACCATATCGGTTTTAGGAATCGAAAGGTTTATTGTAGAAACCTATGACGTTTACTTGTAACGACGCATGAACTGGACAAAACTGACCGACGCAGGCCAATTGGCAACCATCAAACAGGAATCTGCCGAAGGGCCGGTGCTGATTTTTAAGCACAGCACTACCTGCTCCATCTCCGCAATGTCGCTGAGCCGCATGGAACGGAACTGGAAAGACGAAGCAGGAATCAAACCCTATTTTCTGGATTTACTGCGCAACCGTCAGCTATCGTCCCAAATTGCGCGGGAGTTTGCCGTAGAACACCAGTCGCCCCAGGTGCTGCTTATCCAGAACGGCGAGTGCGTTTATGATGCCTCGCACATGGGTATCTCATTCGATGCGCTTCGTCGGCAGGTAACGGCCTGAATGGCCAGTGCTGACTCATTTAAAGAATCTGTAGCATTTCCTAAAGAATATTCGGCTTTTTAGCCATTTTTTAGAGCCTGTCCTTGCATTGTAAAGGACAGGCTCTCTTTATTTGCAATAAATCTATAAACTCAATAGATTATAAGTACTAATAGTCTATCTAATACCGGGAGTATTCGGAGTAGCCCATTAAGAACCAATTGTTAACGACAACCTTCCATGACACAACGCTTATCGTCGCTGCTTTTCATCGTCACCCTGCTGATGTCGCTTTTCGCGTCAGCGCAGAATGCCCCCGTTATCAATACTACCGTAACGGGAAAAGTAATTGACGGCCGCACCACTAAAAACCTGATTGGGGCTACGGTACAGATTAAAGGGACGACCAACGGCTCCTCAACCAACCAGAACGGTCAGTTTACGCTCATCACGGGCCAGAAACTGCCGTTTACGGTGCTGGTATCCTACGTGGGTTATCAGACACAGGAGGTTGTACTGGCGCAGGACAATGCCGAACGCGGCCCGACCGAAATCCGGTTGGTAGAAGCCGCCAACGAACTCGCCGACGTAACCATCACCTCGCGTCGTCGGAAAGAATCGTCACAGGATGTACCCATTCCAATTTCAGTGATCAGCGGAGTGCGTGCCGAAGATGCCGGTGCCTTCAACGTAAACCGGCTGAAAGAGTTAGTGCCTTCGGTGCAGTTATACGCATCGAACCCCCGCAACACAACCCTCAACATCCGGGGATTGGGTTCTACCTTTGGCCTGACCAACGACGGGATCGACCCCGGTGTGGGTTTTTACATCGATGGGGTTTATTTCGCCCGGCCAGCCGCCACCGCCCTCGACTTTGTGGACATCGAACAGGTTGAGGTGCTGCGTGGCCCACAGGGTACGCTCTTCGGCAAAAATACCACTGCCGGGGCCTTCAACATCACCACCCGCCCGGCCAGTTTTGTACCGGGAGCCACGTTTGAAGTCAATTACGGCAACTACAACTTTGTGCAGGCTAAAGCGTCGCTAACGGGGCCATTGAGCAAAAAATTAGCGGCACGGGTGTCGTTTTCGGGTACGCAACGGAACGGTACGATCACGAATGTGCGTACCAACCAGTTGGTTAACTCGCTCAACAACCTCGGTTTGCGGGGCCAATTGCTCTACAAACCCACCGACAATATAAATATCACGCTGACGGGCGACTATACCGATCAGAAACCCAATGGCTATGCCGTTATATACGCCGGGGTTGTAACGACCAAGCGGGCTGCGTACCGACAGTTCAACAACATCATCGCCGATCTGGGGTATAAGCTCCCTTCCACCAACCCGTTCGACCGCATTACGGACCAGGATACCCCCTCGAAAGCTAATAACCAGTTTGGCGGGGCATCGCTCAACGCCGACGTGAAATTAGGGAACGGTACGCTAACCTCCACCTCAGCCTGGCGGTACTGGAAGTGGGATCCGCTCAACGACCGCGATTACATCGGTCTGCCCGTATTCACCATTTCGGCGGGTAACTCCAAACACGACCAGTATTCGCAGGAAATCCGGTATGCGGGGAATCTCTCGTCGCGGGTGAGTGGGGTAGTGGGGGTTTTCGGATTGTATCAGGATTTACAGTCGGACCCCGTTCAGACCGAGGAAGCCGGTTCGGCGCAGTGGCGGTTTGCCCAAAGCTCAACCAGTGCGCTCTGGAAAACGCCCGGCCTGTTCGATAATTTCGGGATTCGCACCACCAACCGGCTCCGCAGCACCAGCGCGGCTGTATTCAGCCAGATAGATTGGGCCATCAGTAGCAAACTGCACCTATTGCCCGGCATCCGCTACAACTACGACCGCAAGATTGCCAACTACAAACGCGAAACCTACGGCGGGCTGCAAACCACCGACGCGGCCTTGCTGGCCCTTAAAAACGCGGTTTATACCAATCAGGCGTTTGATGCGGATGTGGATGAAACCAATTTTTCGGGCCAGTTGACCCTGCAATACAAACCTAATCAGCGGGTGAACGCCTTCGGTACGTATTCAACCAGCTATAAGCCCGCAGGCATCAACATTGGGGGGCTGCCTACTGCCAATGGTAAGGTACTCACTGACCTCGCGCAGGTTAAACCCGAATTGGTGACCCACTACGAATTTGGGGTAAAAACGCGCCCGACACCAAATACTACGCTGAATGTGGTATTCCATAACACCGACATCAAAGACTACCAGACGCAGGTACAAACGCCCGAACCGGGGGTAAACCGGGGCTACTTAGCCAACGCTGAGAAAGTGCGCGTAACGGGCGTAGAAGTGGACGGTACTGTTCGGCTGGGGAATAGCTTCTCGGTCTATAGCTCGGTAGCCTATACCGATGGCAAGTACGTTTCGTTTAAGAACGCGCCCGTTCCGCTCGAAGAAACGGGGGGTGAGCAGGCGTTTAAAGACATTTCGGGGGGCGACCTGCCGGGTATCTCCAAATGGGCAGGTTCATTAGGGGGTGAGGTAAGTGGTGCCGGGAAGTTTCTGGCGCAGGATGGCCGGTTCTTCTTTGCATTGGATAACTTCTACCGCTCGTCATTTTCGTCAAGCCCCTCGCCCTCGCAGTACCTCAACATCGACGGATACGCGCTGGTCAATGCCCGGGTGGGGTTTCGAGCTTCAAACGGCACGTCGGTGCTGCTGTGGAGCCGCAACCTGCTGAACCAGAACTATGTTGAGCAACTGCTGCCAGCTCCCGGCAATGCAGGTCAGTACGGAGCTGTGCTGGGCGACCCGCGCACGTATGGCGTAACGCTGCGGTATGCTTTTTAAATTGCGTACTATAACTTCTCATGAACAATCAACCGGAAACTCCAATGAATTCCTACGCACGAACCTTTTTTGCCCTCTGGTTCGCAGCCATGCTGCTGACAACGGGGTTTCGGCTTGCCGATGATCCATCGTATACCGAAACCATTGACCAATGGCACCGGCAGCGGGTCGAATCGCTGAAAAGTGACACGGGCTGGCTCAATGTAGCTGGACTGTTCTGGCTGGAGGAAGGTACGCATACCCTGGGCCGTGGCACTGCATTCGATGTGGCGTTCCCGGCAGCGCAACATTCGGTCGGTTTGGGTCGGCTTGCCAAGCAGAAAAATACCATTCGCTTTATACCCGATTCGCGGGCAGGTATCACGGCAGACGGCAAGCCGGTCAACACCGAAACGGTCATTTTTGCCGACGATACAAAGCCAGTAGTGCTGGCCTACCAGTCGCTGCGGTGGTTTATTATCAAACGGGGCGATAAAATCGGGGTACGGCTCCGCGACCTCGACAGTCCGGCCCTCCAGACATTTCGGGGCATCGCCCGTTACCCCGTTGATGAACGCTGGCGGGTGGAGGCCCGGCTCGAAAAACCCACGCAGTCCAAAACAATTGCCATTCTGGATGTGCTGGGTTTAACCTCGCAGCAACCGCTGGCCGGTACGCTGGTGTTTACACTGGCGGGAAAATCCTACCACTTAGATGCTGTTGATGAGGGACAAGGGAAGCTCTTTATTCTCTTTGGCGATGCCACCAACGCCCGCAAAACCTACGGCTCCGGGCGGTTTCTGTATGCCGATGTGCCAACCGAAGGCAAGTCAATTACGCTTGACTTCAATCAGGCCATTAACCCGCCCTGCGCCTTTACCGAATATGCCACCTGCCCGTTACCGCCTAAACAAAATAGACTGACTATTGGGGTAACGGCTGGTGAGAAACGCTACGAACACCCTAACTAACGCCTGTTTTCATCCGCTGCCAGTAACTATTTTCAGGCTGTCAACTTCTTTCTGGAATAGTAACTTTCTGTCAATCCATCTCTTTTACCAACAAACTCCAAAACTCCTACTACCATGCGTTTCGAGACCCTGCAATTACACGCGGGCCAGCAACCCGACCCGGCTACCAATGCCCGCGCTGTGCCCATTTACCAAACCACGTCGTATGTGTTCAATAACAGCGAACACGGGGCCAAACTCTTTGCTTTACAGGAATTCGGCAATATTTACAGCCGGATTATGAACCCCACCAGCGATGTGTTCGAGAAACGCATGGCGGCTTTAGAAGGGGGCGTAGCGGCTCTATCCGTAGGTTCTGGTCACGCGGCTCAGTTTATTGCCATCAACAACATCACCACCGTTGGCGATAACTTTGTAACCTCGTCGTATCTCTACGGCGGGTCGTATAACCAGTTTAAAAACTCGTTTAAAAACATTGGGGTCGAAGCCCGCTTCGCCGATGGCGACAAGGTGGCGAGTTTTGAGCCGCTGATTGATGAAAAAACTAAGTTCCTCTACCTCGAAACCATTGGCAACCCGGAGTATAATGTACCCGATTTTGACGCCTTCGCCCGGTTAGCCGAAAAATACGACCTGCCCCTGATTGTCGATAACACCTTCGGAGCTGCCGGTGCCATTTGCCGCCCCTTCGACTACGGTGCCCACGTTATTGTGGAGTCGGCCACGAAATGGATTGGCGGACACGGCACCACCATCGGTGGGGTCATTGTGGATGGCGGTACGTTTAACTGGGGCAACGGCAAGTACCCGCAGTTTACGTCGCCCTCGCCGAGTTATCATGGCTTAGTGCTGAACGACGTATTTGGTATTGGCGGGCCGTTTGGCAATATACAGTTCATTATCCGGGCGCGGGTCGAGGGGCTGCGCGACTGGGGGCCATCACAGGCACCATTCAACTCGTTTTTGCTGTTGCAGGGTCTCGAAACCCTCACCCTCCGCGTAGAGCGCACCACCGACAATGCTCTCAATCTGGCCCGTTGGTTAGCACAGCACCCGGAGGTGTCGAGTGTAAACTACCCCGGCCTGGAAAGCAGCCCATACCACGAATTAGCCAAAAAGTACCTGACACGCGGGTTTGGCGGGGTGCTGTCGTTTGAACTGAAAGGCGACAAAGCCCGCGCTGAGAAGTTTGTGAACAGCCTGAAACTCATTAGCCATTTAGCCAACGTAGGCGATGCCAAAACGCTGGTTATCCACCCGGCCAGCACTACCCACTCACAGCTTTCGGAAACCGAACAGATTACAGCGGGCGTAAACCCAACCGCCCTCCGCATCTCCGTCGGCATCGAACATATAGACGACATCAAAGAAGACATTGAGCAGGCCATTGCGGGGTTGTAGGTAACGCGAACATGAATCAGCAAAAACGCCGGGTCGGAAGATTCGGCGTTTTTGCTATCTTTGAGAGCAAAGATATACAAGCATGGAAACGATAGCCGAAGTACGTAATGAACGGTATGGGATTCCGAAATATGCGGGTCAGTTTATGCCAAGAACTGATTTTTTGCGGTGGGAGTCGGACGATCACTATGTCTATGAGTACAACCACGGCATTCTTGAACCCACCACCGGCATGAGACAGGACGAAAACTATCTCTTTACCAACCTTGAAAACCACTTTTTCGCCACGAAT
>JBBQUC010000155.1:0-8208 GCA_038212815.1 Cytophagales bacterium | reverse complement strand
ATTTGGAGCAGGATTGAAATGTGCAGGAAAAATATAGAAAAATCAGCCTACCGGCAAAACCAGTGGGCTGATTGATTAACAAAACACACCGCACCGCGGCCCCGGGGATTACTCCTCGTGCTGTTCCCCGCCGGGATAGGGTACAGCCTTAATCAGGCGTATGTCGTTAAGCTCAGGTACGGAAATTACGTTTTCAGCCGGGATAATGCCCCGCCGAATCCAATTCGTTACCACGTTGGTGCTTTTAACGCCGAAACGTTTGGTGTATTCGGCAATCGTTACCCACTCGCCCAGGTCGTAGCGAATGCCGTTGATTTCCATGAATTTTACGGCCTTCACGATCAGCGCGTCGGTATCGGCCATGAGTTGCCCAAAAGCGGTTTTTGTCTGTGTTGCTTCCATGTTGTTTGGTTGGTTAAGCCGGGCAGGGTTGCCCTCTCCGACTGGTAACTTAATCTTTTCCAAAGGCTTCAATAACCTTGTTAGAATTGAAACCCACGCCGGGTGTTTCTTTGTAGAGACTCAACAAACTTTCTTCGGGTAGCTATACCAATTCAGGAGTGTTTAGGGCGGCATCGTGGCCAGAGCTGACCAGACTAGTTTGGCTTGTAAGGTGTCATTTTCTCCCCGACCTTTGTGCTTTCCTCGACGAAGGCCCCAATAAACCAGCATGATACAACAGACACAACCCGACAAAGCCACCATTACCCAATTCCTCCGCGACTTGCAGGATCGTATTTGCCTCGCCCTCGAAACCGCCGACGGGGGTGCCTCCTTCACCGAAGACCAGTGGGAACGGCCCGGTGGCGGGGGCGGTCGGTCGCGGTTATTGGCCAATGGAGCCGTTATCGAGAAGGGGGGCGTAGGCTTTTCAGCAGTGCATGGACCGGCAACGCCCGCCACTCTGCGCCAGCTAAACCTGCCGCCCGATGCGGAGGCCCATTTCTACGCCACGGGAGTTTCCATTGTGCTGCACCCGCACAGCCCTATGGTGCCTATTATTCACATGAACGTACGGTATTTTGAGATGAGTACCGGCCAATACTGGTTTGGGGGAGGCATCGACCTGACTCCCCACTATGTTGTGCCTGACGATGCCGCCTGGTTTCATCAGCAGTTACAGGCCGTTTGCGACCGCCATGACCCCACGTATTATGCCCGGTTCAAACCCTGGGCCGATGAGTACTTTTCCATTCCCCATCGACAGGAAACGCGGGGGATTGGCGGCATTTTTTACGACTACCTAACGGCCAGCCCCGAAACCACCAAAGGCGATTTATTTGCCTTTATGCAGGACGTGGGCAACGCCTTTGCTCCCATTTACACCCATTTTATGCACCAGAATCGCCAGTTACCCTATGGCGAGCGCGAAAAAGCCTTTCAGGGACTACGTCGGGGGCGGTATGTGGAATTTAACCTGGTCTGGGATCGGGGCACCAAGTTTGGTCTCGAAACCAATGGCCGCACCGAATCTATTCTGATGAGTATGCCTCCCCAGGCAAACTGGACCTACGATTACCAACCCGAACCCGGCAGCAGGGAAGAAGAGACGATAGGCTTTCTAAAGAATGTTGGATTGGGGATGTCTGATTAACGCAGGGACTACGCTCTACATCCGAAATCCCACCGCATCGGCAAACCGACCCCCAATTCCGAAATCCTTCCGCCGGTCATACCACAACTCACCCTGTTCAATCGTCAATGGGCTGTCGATGTTGTTGTGGTAGAGTTGGCCGGTACCCAGGCCCTGGGGTAGGGCAGAGTGAAGACCGGCAGCATACTGGGCAATGGCATTCAGGCCAATATTCGATTCGAGGGCGGAGGTGAGCCAATAACCAATCCCCAACCGTTTGGCGTGTTCAATCCACTCGTCGCAATGGGTCAGGCCACCCAGCAGCGTGGGTTTTAGAATGATGTATTGCGGCTGAATGGTTTTCAGCAGCCTGAGCTTCGGCACGTATTCCATGCAGCCAATCAGTTCTTCGTCGAGGGCAATGGGGATGGGCGAGTGGCGGCAGAGGTGGGCCATCTGGTCGGGTTGCCCCGCCCGAATGGGTTGCTCAATAGAGTGCAGCTCATACTGCGCCAGTTGCTCCAGTTTCGCCAGGGCTTCGTCGGGATGGAACGCGCCATTGGCATCGACCCGCAGGGTAATCTGGTCGGGGGTGTAGCGGGCGCGGATACCCGCCAGCAGGGCACACTCCTGCTCAAAATTGAGGGCACCAATTTTGAGTTTGAGGGTGGTATAGCCAGCCGCCAGTTTGTCGTCGATCTGCGCCTGCATAAATGCCGGACTACCCATCCAGACCAACCCGTTGATGGGAATACGGGTTTGCCCCTGCCAGAAACCATTCTCCACAATAAGCCGTTTCCCTCCCGACAGATAGTCGCGCATGGCGGTTTCAAACCCGAAAAAGATGCTTGGCAGCCTGGGGCTGATAAGTTGGTGCAGAATAATCGACATATTCCAGTCGAACAACTCCAGGTCTGGCTCGTTAAACGCCTGGCAAACCTGAGTTAACTGGTTCTCAAAATCAGGCCGATAGTCGATGCTTAACCCCGGAAGCGGAGCGCATTCGCCATAGCCAACTACTGCATCCTGGCTGGTGTCGCGTAACCGAATTAGGTAACTATCGTGCTGGGTAAGCACACCCCTTGAGGTGCCTGCATCAAACCGAAAGTCGAGCGTGTGTTTATGAAAATCGGCAATGAGCGACATTTGAGGGGGTTAGGATAATTATATACGGGTTTTGGGTGCTAAAACTCGCAATTTTTGTTGATTAAGTAACTATTGTTAGCCGAAAAATAATTGGGTTCTCTCTCGCTTTTGCTATCCCCCCTCAGCAGATTGTATGGTCTGATAACGGATGCCCGTAATGTCTTGTTTGACCGTTCCCTAAAAGCCGTTTATCACCCCACTCAGTTTGTGATCGGTGTGGGTAACCTAACTGTTGGTGGCACGGGCAAAACCCCGATGGTTGAATACCTGCTCCACTACCTGTTGCCGTTTGGCCCGGTAGCAACCCTGAGCCGGGGATATGGCCGACAAACGACGGGCTTCAGGCTGGCCCAACCAACCGATACTGCCCAAACCCTGGGCGATGAACCCCTGCAACTGTACCGCAAATTTGGTCGGCAGGCCACCATCTGCGTGGGCGAACGGCGGGCTGAAGCCCTTGACTTACTCAGACGGCAGCAGCCCGAACTGGTAACCATCCTGCTCGACGATGCCTTCCAGCACCGGGCAGTAGCTCCGCAACTGAACCTGCTACTAATGGATTATAACCGTCCGTTTTACCAGGATCACCCTTTTCCCGGCGGTCGCCTGCGCGAACGCCGACATGGGGCCAGCCGGGCCGATGCGGTGGTCGTAACTAAATGTCCAGATACACTAGCCCAGCCGGAGATCAGGCAACTAACTGGACAGATTTTACGGTATAGCCACCCAAATGTACCTATTTTTTTTACAGGTTTAGCCTACAGTTTACCCATCCCCTACCAGCCCCAGGCTATCCAGCCCCTGTTGCGCCAGGTAGTGCTGGTATCGGGTATTGCGCGAGCCGATGAGTTGGAGACCTACGTGGCGCAAACCTTTGGGCTACAGCATCACCATCGCTTTGGTGACCACCATGCCTACACCCGCGCCGATGTCGACACCCTATTGACACAGGCTGCGGGGAACCCTATTCTCACCACTGAGAAAGACCGGGTAAAGCTCGATGCCCTGCTGACCAATGCCGAGCGCGTACACTTTTACTACCTGCCCGTTGCCCTGCGTTTTTTAGCGCACGAAGCAGGGTTTCGGGCGTTAATACATACTAAAAGAAGGGCCTGGATGAATGCTTAGTCGACAGGACGGGGTTTTTAAGTTAATTTTGCTCTGATGAGATTATTCCTTTTACATATTTATCTGCTGTTGGCACTGCTGGCTTTTCAGGCCCGGGCGCAGCAGTTTCCGGGCAGCGTGGGCGGGGCCACTAACCGGCCCGGTACGTTTCCGGGTACCAGCCAGCCAGGGCAGCCGGGGCAACCGGGACAGTCGGCCTTTGGGAGTTCAGGCAATGGTAAAGGAGGCATCGACGACTCGACCAAGGTAATTTATGGCCCCACCAGCACGCGCTTTTTTCTGGAAAGTGACCTCTTCAATAACCGGAAAACCCTGTACGTAACGGATACCCTCCTGGCGGGTGTTGAGCAATATTCATTTGTTGAACGCAGCCAGAACCGCTATCAGGATTTCGGGACGCTCGGCACCCCTATGCGCCCGGTCTTTTACGAAGCACCCACCCAAACCGGGGCGCAAACGGGGTACTCGCGGTTTTCGCCCTACGCCTACCAGACCGACCAGATTCGGTATTACGACACCAAATCGCCATTCACCAATATGTATCTGGTGCTGGGGGGCCGCAATCAGAATATTCTGAATTTCGACTTCAACCAGAACATCACCCCCCGCTGGAATGCCGGTTTCAATATACAGCGGTTTACCTCCCAAAAACAGTTTGGTACGTCAGGCAGCAACGACTCTCAGCGGTATCTGGCCCAGAACTGGGGGTTTCTGGCCCATACCAACTACCGCAGTAAAGACAACAAATACATCCTGCTGCTGCATTTCAACCACATGAACCACCAACTAGCCGACCAGGGTGGGCTGCTACCGGGCACAAAGGTCACCAATGGCGACACGACGACGGTGGTCTATAATTATGAAGACGATGCCCGCGCCCGGCTGAGTGCAGCCGCCACCAACGAACACCGCAACGACTGGCACCTCTATCATCAGTATGAACTGAGGCCCGCCTTTCAACTCTGGCACCGCTTCAATTACCGGCGGCATATCAATACCTTCACCGACAGCCCCCTGACCAGCACGGGAACCAATCAATTGCCCGACAGTCAGTTTTACCCAAGTCTCCGCACCGATTCCACCCGCATGTTTCAGGATGCCCGGTATCGGTTGTACGAGAATTACTTCGGTACCAAGGGAATTTATCAATATAAAGGGTCGGCGTTTAACTACCGGCTATTTTTCCACCAGCGCATTTACAACCAGACTACCCGCTACAATACCTCGGCCACCCGCGAGGGCAGTTTCGACATCGGTAAACTCGAAAACTTTGTTGGCGGCTGGCTAGGGTATTACCTGCCCGACAGTACCTCGCGGCTCACCGCCGAGTTAGAGTACCAGATTGCGGGGGGCTACCGCCTACAGGCGCAGCTAGAGAGTAAGTTTGGTACCGTTGGCTATACCAGCCTGTTTGCCGCCCCTACGCTGGTGCAGCAGCGGTTTCAGAGCAATGTGTATTTCTGGGACAATACCAGCACGTTTGGCCTGCGCGGCACACAACACCTCTTTGGCCGGGCCAACCTGAACCTTAAACCCAGGGGGGGCAAAGCCACCTTGCAACTCAACCCCAGCATCGACTATTTTCTGCTCAGCAACTACACCTACTTTGGCACCGATGCCCTGCCCACTCAACTTAAATCAGCCATCAGCCTGGTGCAGGTGGGGGCTGCCGGGCTGTACCAGTCCGGGCGGTTCCAGGCTTCGGGGCAGGGCTACTACACGGCCAACACCAATAGCGATGTGCTGCGGATGCCCAACCTGTTCCTGAATGCCCGGGTGCAGTATGAATTTATTTACGCCAAGGTGCTGCACATCCAGGCCGGGCTTGACCTCCATTACAAAAGCCGGTATAAGGCCGATGCCTACATGCCCCTTACCGGGCAGTTTTACCTGCAAAACAAACAGGAGGTCGAAGGCTACGTACTGGCCGATGCCTTCGCCAATTTCCGGGTCAACCGGGTGCGGCTGTTCGTCAAATTCTCGCACGTCAACCAGGGCATCATCTCCCCCGGCTACTTCGTCGCCCCCGGCTTCATCCAGATGCGCCGGGCGTTCGGGTTCGGCGTGGACTGGTATCTCTTTGACTAGCTAAAACCCCATCACCTCTCTCACTCTCCGTATGGTTTGCCCCGCCACGGCACGGGCCTTTTCTTCGCCTGCCTGGAGTTTGGCTTCGAGGGCTTCGTTGTTGGCCATGTAGTAATTAAATAACTCACGCTCCTGGGCGTATTGGCTTAACAGGAGTTCGTAGAAAGCTTTTTTGGCGGTGCCGTAGCCGTAATTCCCTCCTTCGTAGAGTCGGCGGAGTTCGTCGGTTTGGTCGGGGGAGGCCACCAGCGAGTACAATTGAAATGTAATATCGGTATCGGGGTTTTTGGGGTCTTCCAGCGGGGTAGAGTCCGATTTAATCCGCTTCACCACCTTCCACAACTCATTTTCGGGCAGAAACATGTCGATGTAGTTGTTGTATGACTTGCTCATCTTCGCCCCGTCGATTCCTGGAATCACCCCGGCGGGGGACCGCCCGGCGGAGGACCCCATCAGCCCCTCGTCAATGCAGGGTTGGGGTAGCACAAACACCTCCGCCCCATACTGGTGGTTTATCGATGCGGCAATGTCGCGGGTCATTTCGATATGCTGCCGCTGATCTTTTCCTACGGGAATAATCTCGGCATCGTAGAGCAGAATATCGGCCGCCTGCAAGACCGGATACGTGAATAAGCCTGCATTGACCCCCGCCATGGAGCCGGGATTGCTGCTGCCTTCGCCCAATTTCTCCACTTTTTCTTTAAACGAAGTGGCATTGGCCAACATCGGGAATGGCGTAAAGCAGTTCAGAAACCAGGCCAGTTCGGTATGCTCGGCCACCCGCGACTGCCGCCAGAAGGTTGTTCTCTCGGTGTCTAACCCAAACGCCAGCCAGGTAGCAGCAATGGCGCGGGTGTATTCGCGCCGGGTAGCCCCGTCGCGAATACTGATTAAGGAGTGCAGGTCGGCAATGAACAGAAAGGAGTCGTTGCCGGGTTGCGCGGCTAAATCAATGGCGGGCTTGATTGCCCCCAGAATATTGCCCAGATGCGGCCTGCCGCTGGACTGGATACCGGTTAAAATTCTCATTTATTTTCCTTGTGCTTCTACGACCGCAATAGCTACCATGTTCACAATTTCGCGCTCGGAGGAGCCGAGTTGGAGCACGTGGACGGGCTTGCGGAGGCCTACCAGAATGGGGCCGATGGCATCCATGTTGGCCGCTTCGATCATGAGGTTATAAGCAATATTACTGGCCGACAGGTTTGGAAAGATCAGGGTGTTGGCTCCCTCATCGACCAGTTTGCTGAACGGGTGGTTTTGCCGCAGCAGTTCCGTATCGAAGGCCAGGTGGGCCTGAATTTCGCCATCGACGAGCATATCGGGGTGCTTTTGCTGTAAAATAGCGACCGCCCGGTTCATCTTTTCAGCATCGTCGCCTTTGGCACTGCCGTAGTTGGCGTAGGTAACCAGGGCAATACGCGGCTTAATATTGAACCGCTCGACAGCGCGGGCGGTCAGCTCAGTGATCTCGACCAGTTCTTCGGCGGTGGGGTTAAAATTCACCGTGGTATCGGAGAAGAACAGGGGGCCGCGCTTGGTGAGCAAAATATACATACCCGACACTTTTTGCACCCCCGGCTCTTTACCAATAATTTGCAGGGCGGGCCGTAGCGTATCGGGGTAGTTGCGCGTCAGACCCGAAATGAAGGCATCGGCCTCACCCGTCTCCACCATCATGGCCCCAAAATAGTTGCGGTAGTACATCTGTTTGCGGGCTTCTTTGGCGGTAATTCCCTTCCGCTTGCGCTTCTCGAAATACAGATCGCCGAATTGCTGAATGAGGTGTTCCTGCTCCGGGGCGCGGGGATCAACAATGGGGGTGTCGCCGAGGTCGATGTTGTTCTGCTCGATCATCTGGCGGATCATGGTGGCCTGCCCCAGCAGAATGGGGTAGGCAATCCCCTCATCGCGCACTTGTTGGGCAGCTTTCAGCACCTTCAGGTTCTCGGCATCGGCAAAGACTACCCGTTTGGGGTTGCTCTTGGCCTTATTGATAATGACCCGCGAGATGCGGTTGTCCTGTCCTAGCCGCCGGGCCAGTTGATTCTCGTACGCATCCCAGTCGGTGATGGGATACTTGGCTACCCCCGACTCCATAGCGGCTTTAGCTACGGCGGGGGCCACGGTAGTGAGCAGGCGCGGGTCAACCGGTTTGGGGATAATATAATCGCGGCCAAACATGAGGTTATCCGTACCGTAAGCCATATTCACCAGATCGGGGACGGGCTTTTTGGCCAGTTCGGCCAAGGCATGTACGGCAGCCAGTTTCA
>JBBQUC010000154.1:0-8240 GCA_038212815.1 Cytophagales bacterium | reverse complement strand
CTGGTACTCCATTTTGCCGAATTGCTTTCGAAGAATACGGGTACTGATATTGCCTTCAACCTCGGTGCCAGAGCCGCACCGGAGGAGTACAAAGCGCGTAGCTTCGATGTACTAGTCAATGGCCGGGAAGTGCTTTCGGGTCTCAGCAACAGCGAAGTCCTTAAATCCGATCAGGCGGTGGAGACGAAATGCACGGTCAGCGTCACCAATCAGGAAGGCATTGCGGTAGTGTTCAGGGCGCAGAAGGGCGAAACCATCCTGAATGGTATCCAGCTCCGAAAAATACGCTGATTTATAGTTTCTATGAAGAAAACGCTGCTTGTACTTACCTGTATCCTGATTGCCTGCCCTGCTTTTTCGGAACGCCCTGACAGCACCCGGCAACAGCCTTCTGTTTCGGGGGCGGTTACTGTTACCAATAATGGCATTGCGCTGATACCCACTTTCACGCTGGGCAAACCGGCTGCGCTATTCGATGTGGCCGTGCGAAAAGGCCGATTTAGTTTTGAACCCCAACTCACCTTTGCGCTGGAAGGAGCCAAGCCTTGGTATTTTGTGTTTTGGCTCCGCTATAAGGCCATTCAAACCCGAAGATTCAGCATGGGGGTTGGCTTCCATCCATCGGTGGTCTTTGTAAATCCGGCCCCGGCAATCAATGGTATCCCCACCGAAAACCTGACCGCCGTGCGCTACTTCGTCGGTGAGCTGACCCCCACCTATCGCCTGTCGGGGCGGGTTAGCGTGGGCGTTTACTATTTACATGCCTATGGCCTGTCAGGAGGGGCCACAAACACCAATTTTGTTTCCCTTACTAGTACGTTCGCAAAGATGCCTCTGGGTAGTTCGCTACACCTGAGCGTGACTCCGCAACTGTATTTGGTGGCGATAGATGGCCGTAAGGGGTACTACGCGACATCGGCGTTTACAGTTGGGAAGCCTAAACTTCCTTTTACTATTTCCACCGTTGTCAACAAAAAAATTCAGTCTGATATACCCAGCGATGACCTTATCTGGAATATGAGTGTAACCTATTTGTATTAGTATTTCTCTAACCATAATATCGACGGCGGGTCATCCAAAAAAGGCCACATAAACTGCCATTGTTTGATTTTTGCATAGTTTGTGTTGAATCTGCCTAACCCAGCCTCGGGCAAGCCAGTACCTTTGTTGTGTCCTGTTTTAACGGGATTTGTTGCTGTTTTCACCGTAACCAGCAACAAAACTGGCATGAAAAAACTACTTCCAATAGTCTAACCTACGAGGCTTTCACAGGTAGTACCATCAATCTGTACAACTGGATATTCGGTACAGCGCGTACAGTTGGGGTTCAGGCCAATGTCCGGTTTTAAACCTTCCTAACCTCTTACCCTTATGCAGCCACTACCCCGCAAAGCTGGCCCCTGGCAAGCCTGGATCGTGATTCTGATTAACCAGTTGCCCATGATGGCAATTGTGGCCCTCATGCCTGCCTTGCCCAGCCTTATGGCGCATTTCAAAGGCATGGAGAACAGCGAGTTGCTGGTGCCAATGATTCTGACTGCCCCGGGTCTGTGTATCGCGCTGGTGGCCCCGTTTGCCGGGGTGCTGGTGGATAGGTTTGGTCGGCGACGGTTGCTGATTGGCTTCATGGCCCTCTACGGGCTGGGCGGTATCCTGCCGTTTTTTCTGGATGGCTTTAATACCATCATCACCGGGCGGCTGCTGCTGGGCATTGGTGAAGCCTTTGTGCTGGTGATCGGCAACGCCCTTCTGGGTGATTATTTCCCACCCAATCAGCGCGTGAAATGGCTCACCATTCAGGGTTTTTTTGGGTCAATAGCGGCTGCGGGACTGCTCTCGTTAAGTGGCAATCTGGCTAATGTTGGCTGGAATTACCCCTTCCTGGTCTATGGCATAGCCTTACTGATTTCAGGGCTGACCTACGTGTTCATCTTCGAGCCGACCATCAGTCTCAACTCCGCCGAAGCCCCGGTAACGGGTCAATTTCCGACCCGAACCGTCATTATGATGTTCGTCACTACGCTATTTTTCTCCATTCTCTACTTTGTCTATACCATCCATTTTTCGCGGGCTTTGGATGCGATGGGGATTAAAGACAAAGTATTGCTGGGCAACCTGAGTGCCATTGCCAGTACGGCTGTACCGCTGGGGGCCATTATCTTCCGGCTCGTCTCGAAACGCCCCTTCTGGCAGCAGATGGCCCTTATTTTCTTCTTCTTCGCCATCGGCCTGACGGGTATCGGTATGGTAACAGATGCTACCTCAGCCATTGCCGTAGCCTGGGTGCAGCAGTTGGGCTGTGGCATGACTATTCCGGTGCTGGTTACCTGGGCCTTACGCATTCTGCCCGCCGAATACCGGGGCCGGGGCATGGGTTTCTGGACAAGCGGCTTCTTTCTGGGGCAGTTTGTAAACCCGGTATTTATGTCATTTATGCAAAACTTGTCAGGTGGGTTATTGCCTGCCTTCCACATGGTGGGGATTCTCTGTGGAGTAATTCTGGCTGTGATTATGGGATATAATCTGTTTAGTAAAAAATCGGCTGTTACAGCCTAATTGTCAACTCAATGAACCAATCTAAAATCAAACGGGGCGTAAGCTTGTACAGCTATCAGGAAGAGTTTTTCCTGCGTAAATTATCGCTCGAAGGTTGCATTGCAGCAGCGGCGGCAACGGGCGCGACGGGTATCGAAATGGTGGGCGAACAAAGCATCGTCGGCTTCCCAAAACTGACCGATGCTTTTGTGGATCAGTGGTTTGGCTGGATGGAGACATACGGCGTTACGCCCGTTTGCCATGATATGTTCCTGGATTACACCCGGTTCAAAAATCGTCGGATGACCACCGACGAAGCCCTGCAATCCATCATCCGGGATTTGAAATTTGCCAACCGGCTCGGGTTTAAGGTAATGCGGATTATCGTCAATACCACCCCCGAACTCATGGAACTGGCCGCGCCCTACGCCGAAGAATACGACGTAAAAATGGGTATCGAAGTCCATTCGCCCTGGCACATCAACAGCGCGTGGATGGCCCGGCACTGGGAGGTGATGGAACGCACTGGCTCGAAGTACCTCGGTTTTATTCCCGACATGGGCGCATTTACCAAACGGCTCGCCCGCGTGATGACCGACCGCCTGATTCGCCAGGGAGCCAACCCCGATATTGTGGCCTTCGTGACGGAACAGCACGAACAGGGCGTGATGGCCGAATACATTATCGCGCAGGTAGCCCAGAGGTCGAAACGCCCGATGGATATGGCCGTTGCCGAACTCTCGCGGCACAATATCTATGTGAACCCCAACAGTTTGCTGCAACACATTCCGCGCATCTTCCATATCCACGCCAAGTTCTACGAGATGCTCGATGATTACACTGAGTTCAGCGTGCCTTACGACGAGATTATCCCGGTCTTACAAAAAGGCGGCTACACGGGCTACCTCAGCAGCGAATACGAAGGTAACCGCCACATTCAGGACATTCACGAGGTCGATAGCGTCGAGCAAGTGCGTCGGCAGCAGGTCATGTTTACCAACCTTTTAGCCAACGCATAAGCCATGTTTGAAAAATATATGATTGTCGAGACCGACGTGGAGAACGTGGTCGAAGACGGACAGCTAATCGGTTTTCGGTTCGGAGCCAGATTACCCTACTACCGGGGTTTGGGCCTGTCGATGGTCGAAGAAATTGTCGTGACGATTGACGATGAGCCAATCCCGCAGGACCAGATTACGCTGACCCTACACGGTAATACCTATACAATGGCCCAGATGGAAGTTGAACCCGACGACCGCTGGAACATGGGCGAAGTGGCGCATATTACGGTATCGAAACCCGGCGGCCTGACCGCCGGGGTGCATAGGGTAGGCTTGCTCGTCAACCTCCGCATTGGCTATATGCCCTTCCCCAGCATCCGGCGTTCAGAAAAGACAATAACAGTAGGCTGATGGGACCACTCGACAAATACATCCTGGCCGACGATGCCCTGACAGCCACCCCAACTGGTTTCGACCTGCGGTTTAAATCGCACTGGTATCGCTCACTGCCACTGTCGTGTATGGACGTTCGGGCGACCGTAAACGGTGTAGCCATCGACCCCGCCACAACGACCATTTCGGTCAATGGCAACACCTATTTGCTGGCCGAAATGCCCGAGTTGGCCGACGAATGGCTATTTATTCTGGATGCGGCCACGCTGCACATCACCCAGCCGACCCCACTACCACCCAACATAGCCTATACGGTGTCGCTCTCGCTCGATTTACACATTCCGTACATTCTGGTGGGGGCCAAAGGCAAGCCATTGCTGGCATCCAGTACCGTGTCTAAAACCTTAACCTGTCGAAATGTCGGCCCAGGACGATGATCGTACAAGATAGCTCCATAAAGCTCTGCACCTCGCTGTTCTCATTTGCCTATGAGTGGAATTCGGGGCAGTACTCGCTTGACGGCATGTTGGCCGAAGCCAAACGAATTTCACTCGGTAATGGACTGGAAATCATTGGCTTTCAAAGCCTGAAAGGCTTTCCAACACTCAGCCCGGAAGCCATTCGCGCCGTGCAGAAGCTGATCGACAAATACGGGTTTGAACGGGCCTGTTTAGATGCCAACGTGGACATTGCCGTGCGTCGGCATCGGTACCTGACTCCCGACGAAACCGTCGAATATATCCTGCCGCAACTGCGCGTGGCCAAACAGCTCGGTTTCCCGGTGTTGCGGGTGCAACTGATGGCTGGGCCAGCCGTGATGCGCAAACTGGCTCCGTTTGCCGAAAAAGCAAACGTGAAGCTCGGTATGGAACTGCATACACCCTACGGTGTGGAGCATCCGGCGGTGCTGGTCCTGCGCGAACTCTACGCCGAGATGGACACGCCTTACTTAGGCTTTATACCCGATTTTGGCACTTCTATGCGGGCCATCCCCGACGCGCTCCTGGGCAGTTTCCGGGCGGTAGGAGTGACTGACGCGCTCATCGAGCTGACGAAGGAAATCTGGCATAAAGACCTGCCCATGCCCGCCAAGTTCGGCGAGTTGCAGGAACGCGCTGCGGCCCTCGGTGCCACCCCCCCGCAAATTGGCCGCCTGAACATGGCGTTCAGCATGAACGGACGGCAACGCCCCGACCAATGGGCCAAGATTGTGCCGCAAACAGTGCATCTGCACGGCAAATTCTATGGTTTCGACGACGATGGTAACGAGCCTTCTATAGACTATGCCGCCATTCTGAAAGTTTTCTACGAGGGTGGTTACCAGGGCTACGTAGCGAGCGAATACGAAGGTTCGGCCTTTACGGATGCCTATTCGGGTTTCGATATGGTGGCAAAACATCAGGCACTCTGCCAACGGATTCTGACCGAACTCAACATCGCCCATGCAGTATCAATCAGTTGATATTCTCATCATTGGCAGCGGCATGGCCGGGGCAACCTACGCCCGGCTGCTGTCGGAACAATCGCCCGACAGCACCCTGTTGATGGTCGATGCTGGCCCGCGCCTGACTGCCCGAACGGGGCAACACACCAAAAACATTGCCGACGATGCCGAGCGCGATGCCGCACAGGTGCGGGCACAGGGTAATTTCCAAAAGCCGTATCCGCTAACGACGGTTCACGAACGGGCCGCTGCTGCCCGCAACGGTACGCTGAATATCGAACTGTTGGCTCGCCCGGGTGTACACTTGGTGGCCGAATCGGTAGATGAGTTGGGGAAAAGTGGGATGCCCGCTGCTGCCATGTCAACCAACCTCGGCGGTATGGGCGCGCACTGGACCTGCGCCTGTCCGCGCATGGGCAACGGCGAGAAAATTCCGTTCCTGACCGATGCGGAATTGGATGCCTACTACCAAAAAGCCGAAGAGCTGCTTTGTGTGACGCAGGCAGCTTTTCCCGACAGTCCCGAAGGCATGGCGATTCTGAAGGTGTTGGGTGATTTGTTCAATCCTGTTTTGTCGCCCGACCGGCAGGTGCAGCCCATGCCCTTAGCTTGCCAGACTGATGCCGCCGGTAACCGCTACTGGACTGGCCCCGATGTGATTCTGGGTAAACTGGCTCAACCGGATTATGTCGGCAACTTCTCGCTCCGTTCCGAAACCATTTGTCGGAAACTGCTGCACACAAACGGCTATATAACGGGGGCTATTGTGGAGTATTTGCCAACAGGTCGGCAAGAACAGATCGACGCAAAAATCGTTATCGTGGCCGCCGATGCGTTGCGTACGCCACAGTTGCTTTGGGCATCCGGCATTCGGCCTAACGCACTGGGACATTACCTGAACGAACACCCGTTTGTGTTCTCGTTTGCTCAGGTCAATGAGGACTTGATTGATCGAAGTACGGCATCGGCCTACAATCCGAACAGCCGCACCGAACCGACCATTGGCGTGTTTTGGGTGCCGTTCGATGCACCCGGCCACCCCTTTCACGGGCAGGTGATGCACATGGACGTATCACCCCTGAAAATTGAGACACACGGCAATCAGAGTACCGACCTAGGCAAACACATTGTCGGCTTAGGCTGGGGTGCGTTGAAGGATATGCGCGTTGACGATTGCATTGTCTTTTCGGAGACTGAAACCGATTTTCTGGGAATGCCCAAAATGAGATTCCGGTATGGGTTGACAGAACAGGATTACGCCAACATCGAACAAGCCAAACTCGCCCAGGCGAAGGCACTGGCAGCATTCGGGAAGGTGATTCAGGAAGGCGAACAGACCCTGATGCCCCCCGGCTCGTCGCTACATTACGAAGGCACCACCCGTATGGGCCTGACAGACGATGGCACCTCCGTTTGCGATACACATTCGCAGGTCTGGGGATTCGATAACCTGTTTGTCGGCGGCAACGGCGTGATTCCTGTTGCCACTACCTCGAACCCCACCCTTACCAGCGTGGCAATGGCCGTCCGGAGTTGTGAGCGGGTGATTGAACAAATTGCAGATTGGGGATTCGGACATATTGCCTGATTTTGCATAGTATATGCCGGGTTCTGATTAGCTACAGCTAAAGTATAGCTATTAGTTTTGTATCATAAATTATCAGAATCCTTAAACCAATGGCAAAAAACCCGCATTACCTATCTCAACTCGCTCACCTCGAACTTTATTCAGCCGACATCGAGAAGTCCGTTCGCTTTCTGAGTGAGGTGGTTGGTCTGGACGAAACCGGACGTGATAATCAGTCCGTTTATTTCAGAGCCTGGGGCGATTATTTTCACCACACCCTCAAAATAACATCCCGCGAAACTAGTGGCTTAGGCCACCTCGGCTGGCGGGCCGATAGCCCCGAAGCACTCGAAGCGTGCGTAGCTTATCTCGAATCTATCGGTGCCGGCCTGGGCTGGGTCGATGGGGATTTGGGGCATGGACGGGCCTACCGCTTCACATCGCCCGATGGCCACACCCACGAAGTGTTCTGGGATGTTGTCTGGCTACGCGAAACGGGCGAAAAGGGCAGTATCTACGCCGACCGTTATGCCAGCAACCGACGCATTGGGGCGAATCCCCGCCGATTTGACCACATCACCTACATGGTAGCCAAGTTTCAGTACGGGAAAGAAAAGGAGTTCTGGCAGGGTATGGGCCTCAAAAACCCCGACGAAGTTAGGATCAGCGACGAAATTCCTCCAATCGGTGGCCTGTGGACCATCGGCAACCTCTCCCACGACATTGCCGTGTTCACCGACCCTAATATTGAACCGGGCGAAGGTGCATTTAACCACGTTGCCTGGAACTTCGACAGCCGCGAAGAGGTCTTGATTGCCCTCGATTATTTTACCGAAAAAGGCTTTAAAAGTGTGATGGGTGCGCCCACCCGCCACAAAGCCGACGAGGGATTTTTTATCTATATCATCGACCCCGGCAGCGGTATTCAGTTCGAGTTCTACGCCTGCGCTCGCCTGATTTTCGCCCCCGACCACGGCCCCGATCTTCACTACCTCAAAGATAATCCGAACGATGCCTGGGGTACTGCCAACCCTTTCGCCGAAATGGGTAAAGGCAAGAAGCTAGGCCTGACCGATGGCGTAGTTAAACCAGTAGATATTTAATCCCAAATCAACATGTGGCATTATTTTCCGGGGCAGTATATGCCCTCATACCAGGTCAACCGTGCATTAACCCAAGCCCATTACGGCGGGGGCGAGTTTGCCGAGTGTCTCGAAGTTGCGGGTCAAATTACGCCCGGCGATAACGAAAGTTTTCACCATGCCTGGGTCAATATGGGCAACAAAGTGTTTGCCATTGG
>JBBQUC010000153.1:0-8284 GCA_038212815.1 Cytophagales bacterium | reverse complement strand
ATTGGTGGATGATTATGAAATGATGGATGGCACCAAATTCGACTGGAGCAATGCTGACCATAAGGCTGCCCCATACAGCAAGCGTGACCCCCGTTTGGCGGCAACGGTGCTGTACGACGGTGCTTCCTGGAAACCCCGGCCATCAGATGTAGCGGGTCTCGACCCGGCGAATCAGATTCAGACTGGCTATTATGACGATGGCAAAGGCGGCACCATTAACGGTATCGACACCCGCGAGTCGGCAGTAGAAAACTGGAATGGTAGCCGTACGCACTACTACAACCGGAAGTTTATCGACCTCGACCCTGCACTGGCCGATAACCAGTCGAGTGCTCAGGTAATTCCGTGGCCGTTTATCCGCTACACCGAAGTAGTATTGAACTATGTAGAAGCGGCTCTCGAAACCGGAGACGAAGCCGAAGCCCGTAACTGGCTGAACAAAATCAGATACCGGGCCGGCATGCCTGCTGTTACAGATGCAGGGGCTGCGTTGAAGGCTCGCTACCAGAATGAGCGTCGGATAGAGTTGGTTTATGAAGAACACCGCTACCACGATGCCCGCCGGTGGCTGATGGCTCCAACCACCGTTGGCCGGGGTATCAAGGCGATCAATATTAAAGCTAAACTGAAGGCGGGGGCTACACCCAATGCCCAGTATCGCTTCGATAAAACGAAGTATGATTACGTCTATACCCCCGTTGATAATACGGAAAATGAAACCCGGAAGTGGGTTGACAAGATGTATTATCGCCCCGTTAGCCGCGACGAAATTAACCGGAATGCCAAGCTGGTGCAAAACCCGGGGTATTAATTCTCACGGGTAAGTGTGCAGCTAAAAAATCTATCCTCTAACTTAGGGGATAGATTTTTTTTAACCCCTCCATTTATGCCGTTTAGTGTTAAATTGATTTGGTTTAGTCTCTTTCTAGCTTGCCTTGTCGGGTTATCTGCCTGCATGCCAAGCTCTGATAAACCAAAAGATACCGTATCTACTCCTGAACACCCCCTTTTTACACTGCTATCTGTTGACCAAACCGGCATTGGCTTTCAGAATATCCTTACTGAAGGCATCAACACCAATATTCTGCTATACGAGTACTTTTATAATGGCGGGGGCATAGCCACGGGCGATTTCAATGGCGATGGCTGGATCGATGCGTATTTTACGGCCAATATGGGCGATAATAAACTCTATCTGAACAAAGGCAACGGCAGCGGGTCATCGCTACGATTTCAGGATATTACCGAGCTTTCTGGCGCAGGAGGCAAACCCGGCCCCTGGAAAAGCGGGGTTAATGTGGTAGATATAAATGCCGATGGAAAACTTGATTTATACCTCTGCTATTCAGGAGCTATGCCTGCTGAAAAACGCATCAATCAACTATTCGTCAACCAGGGGAACAATGCCGCCGGGGTGCCGCAGTTTGTTGATAAGGCGGCTGAGTACCGGTTAGCTACGCAGGGGTTTAGCAACCAGTCGTATTTTCTGGACTACGATAAAGACGGCGATCTGGACATGCTGCTGCTGAATCACAACCCTAAAAACCTGCCTATTCTGAACGAAGCCAGCACAGCAGAATTCCAGAAAACCGACGACCCTGAACGTGGGCTGCGTTTGTTTAAACAGACAAAAGGCCATTTTGTGGACGTAACCCGGCAGGCGGGTATCAACGGGTCGGCACTAAGCTATGGCCTGGGGTTGGGAATGGCCGATTTTAACAACGATGGCTGGATCGATTTTTACGTATCCAACGATTATGCCGTACCCGATTACCTGTATATCAACAATAAAAACGGCACTTTCTCCAACCAGGTGCAGCAGAGCCTGGGCCATACCAGCCAGTTTTCGATGGGGAATGATGTAGCCGACATCAACAACGACGGGCGCGACGATATTTTCACCCTCGACATGCTGCCCGAAGATAATCACCGGCAGAAAATGCTGCTTGCCCCCGATAATTTTGCCAAGTTCGACCTTAATGTACGGAGCGGATTTTATTACCAGTATATGCGGAATATGCTGCATCTGAACACGGGGTTGGGGGCGGGTAAGGCTACGCCTATGTTTAGCGAAGTTGGTCAGATGGCTGGCGTGGCCAATACAGACTGGAGTTGGTCGGCCCTCCTGGCCGATTTTGATAACGACGGCTGGAAAGACCTATTTGTGAGTAATGGCTACCTCCGTGATTACACCAATCTCGATTTCATCAAATACATGGATGATTTTGTGAAAACCAAAGGGCGGCTTCAACGGCAGGATGTGCTGGAAATTATTGGTCACATGCCCGCATCCAATGTGGTCAATTACGGGTTTAAAAACCAGAATGGGCAGGGGTTTGCTAACCAAACCCAACCGTGGGGCCTGAATATGCCCTCAAACAGTAATGGGGCCGCCTATGCCGATTTCGACAATGATGGCGACCTGGATTTGATGGTGAATAATATTAACCAGTTGGCATTTGTCTTTCGCAACGACGCGCAGACGCTTAATCATAACCAATACCTTCAGGTAAAACTTGTCGGCAGTACTGGAAACACCCAGGGCATTGGCGCAAAAATCACCATTTTTAGTCAGGGCAAGCAGCAAACCCAACTCCAGACCCTCACCAGAGGGTATCTTTCGGCTGTATCGCCGGTAGTACATTTTGGGCTGGGTACCGCCAAACAGGTCGATTCGCTGCGGGTAGTTTGGTCTAGCGGTAAGCAACAAACTCTGCGGGCAATAGCGGCCAATCAGGTTATCGACTTAAAAGAAACACAGGCGCACCCGTCAGCAGTGCGTACCTCCGCACAGCCCCCACTCTTTACCGAAACCCCATCGCCAATTACGTATAGCAACCCGGTCATGGCAGTCAATGACTTCGATAGGCAAGCCCTGATGACCACCGAACTCTCGCACAGTGGGCCATGTCTGGCCCAGGGCGATGTGAATGGCGATGGCCTGTCCGATGTGTTTGTTGGCGGGACTATGGGACAACCCACTACGCTGTATTTACAGCAAAGCGGTGGCCGGTTTGTCCTCCAGCAAACCCCCGCCTTTGCTGCTGATAAAGCAGGCCATGCTGCCGTCATATCCCTATTCGATGCCAATGGCGATGGGTCACTGGATGTGTATATGGCGGCTGGTGGGTATCATACCCTGCAACCCACCGACGCCCTTTTGCAGGATCAACTCTATCTGAACGATGGCAAAGGCAACTTCACGAAAAGCCCAACCGCCCTACCGCCTATGCGGGTGAGCAAATCGTGCGTGGCCGTTAGCAATGCCAATCAGCAGGGCAACCGGCTGGTTTTTGTGGGCGGCCGGGTTATTCCGAACCGGTACCCCGAAACCCCGCGCAGTTTTCTACTGGTGAACGATGGCAAAGGTCATTTTACGGATCAAACGGCTAAACTCGCCCCCGCCCTCGCTCAGTTGGGTATGGTCACCGATGCTGTTTGGATCGACCTGAACCACGATAGCCGCCAGGAACTGGTGGTGGTAGGCGAGTGGATGCCGGTATCAGTATTTGGCGAAGAGAACGGTCAGTTTGTGAATAAGACGAGTTACTATTTCGATAAACCCCAATCGGGCTGGTGGAATAAACTGGCCGTTGGTGATTTTAATGGCGATGCAAAACCCGATTTGTTTGTGGGCAACTGGGGTACTAACTCGCAGATAAAAGCCAGCGAACAGCAGCCAGCCGATCTCTACTACAGCGATTTCGATGCTAATGGATCGGTCGAGTCGGTGCTATGTGCCTACATTCAGGGCAAGAGTAAACCCTATATCACCCGCGACGAGTTGCTGAACCAGGTGAATGGATACCGGGCGCGGTATCCGAGTTATGCCAGTTTTGCCGATGCCACCCTAAACACTATTTTTGATGAAGCAAGTTTAGCCAAAGCTACCCACCTCACCGCTACCCAGCTACAAACCACTTGTTTTCTGAGCAGCCCGTCGGGCAAGTTCACCGAGGCAATATTGCCTATGCAGGCACAGTACGCCCCGGTGCATACCCTAACCATATTGGATTATAACCACGACGGACTGGAAGATGTACTGCTTTGTGGCAACAATACCCACGCCAAAGTGCGGCTGGGGCGCATGGATGCCAACTATGGCACCCTACTCAAAGGCAATGGCAAAGGAGGGTTCCAATTCATTGACCAGGCCGTTTCGGGCTTTGCCCTCAAGGGTGATGTAAGGTCGGTGTTACAGATGAATAACACCCTACTTTTTGGGATCAACGAGAAGAAACTGATTGCTTACAAACCAACAAGATGAACAGTATGCCGCAAAACCTACTCCGCTTGGCAGGCACACTTTGTGTGCTCGTTTGGGGGCTAAGTCTGTGGAATTGTTCCCAAAAAAAACAGCCCCTTACTGAACAGGATGTAGCCACTACCTGGGCTGATATGAGCTTGTTTCTAACCAAAAATACGCCTGCCAATACGCCCACGTATGCCTCGCGCTGCCTGGGGTATATTGGCCTCACCATGTACGAATCAGTAGTGCCGGGGTATCCGGCGTATCAATCGCTGGCGGGACAACTGAATGGGCTAAACAAACTACCGTTGCCCGAAAAAGGCAAATCGTACAATTGGGTGCTGGCTCTGAACGCCGGACAGGCCAATATTCTGCGGGCCATTTATAACCAGACATCTGATGCCAACAAAGCGAAGATTGACTCGCTGGAGCAGGTTGTGCTGGTGCAGTATGCCGATCCGGTGACCGATGCGGCCACTGTTCGACGGTCAGTTACGTTTGGCAAATCGGTGGCGGCTGCCATTGCAGACTGGTCGGCTACGGATGGGGGGCATCGGGGGTATCTGAAAAACTTCGACAAGACCATGAAGCACCCTACCCGGCTGGGCTGCTGGCAACCCCCGCTTTACGCCCAGTCGTTCAGCCATTTTCCGTTACACCCACACTGGGGCGAGAACCGCCCGTTTCTCCAAACTGATGGGCAAATTGCCCCGCCTGTCTTTATTCCCTACAGTACTGATACTAACTCGGCCTATTTCCGGCAGTATAAGCAGGTGTATGAAAAAGAAAAGGTGCTGACCCAGGCCGAGAAGGAAATTGCCATTTGGTGGAGCGACGACCCCGACGAAACCTTTACCCCGCCGGGTCACTCGTACTACCTGGCTACGCGAGCTATCCAAAAAACTCGCCCTCCCCTCATCAAATGCGCCCAAACTTATGCCGAGGTAGGCATGGCCGTGGCCGATGCGTTTATTAACTGCTGGAAATGGAAATACCAGTTTTTTTCGGAGCGGCCCAACACGTTCATCCCGCAACACATCGACCAGCAATGGGAATCATTCTGGCCTGACCCGCCTTTTCCGGCCTTCCCCTCGGGCCACGCCATTCAGGGGGCAGCGGCCGCTACCGTGCTAACCAGCCTTTATGGCAACTCGCTAACCCTGATTGACAGTATGCATGTAGGCCGGAAGCGCGACCTCCTGCGCGATGTCGATTTTAAACCCCGTACCTTTCATTCGTTTTGGGAGGTTGCTCTCGAAACCGCCAACTCCCGGTTTTATGGCGGCATCCATACGCCCCAGGACAATCAGGCCGGGTTAGACAAAGGCCGGGTTATTGGTGACCACATTAGTCAGTTACACTGGACTTCTAGACACCCAACAGCCAGACAGTCTCACAACCTATGATGAATACCTGCTATTTATGAGCCGAATTTTTAGTACTATCGCCCTCTGTGGCCTCTTAGGCCACGTTACCATTGCCCAAACCCCGGCCCAGCCCACTTTCAAAGACATCACCGCAGCAGCCGGTATTAACCATCAGTTTCAGGTTTATGAAGGCATGTTTGGGGGTGGGGTATGCGTACTCGACTTTAATAAAGACGGGTTCGACGATCTGTTTATTACCGGCGGCATGAACAGCGACGTGTTATACAAAAACAACGGCAACAGCACGTTCACCAACGTATATGAGACATCGGGACTAACGCTTACCAAAAAATTTGTGACCCAGGGCGTGGCAGCCGCTGATGTAAACCGCGACGGTTATGTGGATTTGTTTGTAACTACGATTACTATCAAGGGCAAAAAGCAGCCTGTACCCCGCGCCATGAATCTGTTTTTCCTGAACAATGGCAACGGCACGTTCAGAGATGCCACCAAAGAGTACGGTCTCGACCAACTGGTTTCGTTCAGCACAGCCCCCAGTTTTGGCGACATCAACGCCGACGGCTACCCCGATTTATACGTGGGCAACTACTTCAATGCCTTTACCGGTGAGCTGACGTTCATCAACGATGCCACCATTGTTAGCTCTACCCAAACTTCGAAAGGGTATCTGCTGCTGAACAAAAAAGGCCAAAAATTTGCCGATGTATATGAGCAGTATGGCCTGACCCACAAGGGGTTTGGGTTTGGGGGCGTATTTACCGACTACGATAACGACGGCGATCAGGACTTGATTATCAACCACGATTTTGGGTATAAACGCACACCTAATCTGCTGCTGCAAAACCAGTATCCCCGTCAATCGTTTACCGACGTTGCCCCGGCTGCCAAGCTCGACCTGATGATTAACTCGATGGGCACCGCCGTGGGAGATTATAACAATGATGGCTGGATGGACTACTACTATACCAATATTCGGTTTAACCGGATGATGGTGAACCATGGCCCTGATAAACCCTTCACCGATCAGACCCGTGAATTGGGCATGTCGTTCGTGGCGATTAGCTGGGGAGCTAATTTTGCCGATTTTGACCACGATGGCGACCTGGATTTATTTGTCGCTAACGGTGATTTGAACCCCAACTGCGTGCCGATGGCCGATTTTTACTTTGAAAATGTAAACGGCCATTTTCAGGATAAAGCCCGTGCCTATGGCCTGAACGACTACGGCATTGGGCGTGGGTCGGCGGTGTTTGACCTGGAGAACGACGGTGATTTAGACCTGATCGTGGTGAACCAAAAACCCATTCTTGATTATCCTGTGCCCTCTGTTACGCACCTCTACCGGAATGATATTGCCAAAGGCAACTGGTTAAAGGTAGCCTTGCGGGGTATGCAGGCCGAATCGCAGGGGATTGGCTCGCGGATTACAGTTGTGGCGGGTGGCAGGCGGATGATTCGGGAGATTGACGGGGGTGGCTCAAGCCATATCTCGCAAAACGCCCCCTTTGCTCACTTCGGGCTGGGAACAGCCGCTATAATCGACTCGGTTATTGTAACCTGGACCGGCGGCAAAACGCAAATTCTGACTGGACAAAAAGTCAATCAGCCACTCACCATCATCGAAGCCCCCGATGAACCAACCAATCCACTGATCTGGGCAGGTTTGGCTTTGGTCGCTGGGCTATTAGGGTGGGGCGGGTATCGGGTGTGGAAAAAGTAGCAGCGACTTGCTAAGCCGCTACTACCTACTCTTACTTACCAAACAGCCGGGCGAAGAACCCTTTGGCTTTTTGCTGTACGACAGCTACCTGCTCAGCGGCCTCATTGGTTAGTTCATCCAGTTTGGCTTCAGCGGCTTTTAGTTGCACAGCAGCTTCGGCACTTACAGCATCAAACGTTTCAGTAGCCTGCTCTTTCAGATCGGCTAGCTGCGCGGGGGCATTACCGAGGGCTTCGGTCGCTTTGGCCTTCAGGTTGTCAAATGCTTCGGTGGCTTCAGTGGCCATTTCGTCTAATTTAGCCGATGCTGCCGTGGCCGCTTCTCCGGCCTGGGTTTTCAGGTTATCAGCTATTTCTGAAGCCTGGGCTTTCATCCCTTCCACGTCCACACTGGCAGCTAACTCCTGCACTTTGGCTACTGCCTGATCTTTCAGGTCGCCTAGTTTATCGCCCGCAGCAGTTAATTGTTCGGTTGCCTGATCTTTCAGGGTATTCACGGTATCGGCAACGGTTGTTTTTGCCGCTTGTTCAGGTTGGTCGGTTGGTAATTCGGTGCTCTCTGCCATCTCAGTATAGTAAATAGTTGGTTAACAGGGCGAAAGTTGGCATGAATTAGCAGCTTTTCCAATTTTCTGCTCAAAAATCAACCCATTACCCCAATCGGCGTACCATCAGGCGGTTAACCACATCGAGCAATTGCAGCGGTTTCAGGGTTCGCCATTGCGGTATATGCAGGGTGCCGCCAAAATTGATGTAGTAGTCGAGCCGATATTTTTTCCACTCACTTTCCACAAATGCCGGGAAATTAATGGCGGTAATCCACCCATCCTCTATGTCATCGAACCACTCCTCGTAATAGCTGTCGTCGGAGCCATGAAAATTCAGCACGTTTTCGCCGATGAGCAGAAAATACTTTACCTCTGCCCCA
>JBBQUC010000152.1:0-8285 GCA_038212815.1 Cytophagales bacterium | reverse complement strand
GATTGACCAGACGGTATGGGCTTCCACCAAAAAAGCCGTACCAGAAGTGCTTAATTCTGCTTTTCAGTTTATCTATGAAGACTATGCGCTGGCAGCGGATAGCTCCCTAAGCCCCGATGCCCAGGCCCTTAAACAGCGTTTTCTGGACATTATTCGGCCATGAGGAATCGTAAGGCGAAAGACATTCAGGCTGTATTGGCCCGGAAAGGCTTTCAGCAAAGTGCAAAGTCGCATCATCTGTATTATAGCTTGTATGTGAATGGCAAAAAAACCGGCGTATTCACCTACTTTAGTCACGGCCCCAAAGAGTACGGAGCGGCACTGATGAATCAGGTTCGTAAACAACTTAAATTTGCCAGTACCGATGATGCAGAACGCTTTTTCGACTGCCCCATGAGTGAACAGGAGTATATTAAGCTATTACGCGACCAGAACGTTTTGCGCTAACAATGGCTAAATACAGAATTGATATAAAAGACGGTAAGCAGGCTCAACTGGTAAAGTTGGTTCTGGAGTCAATTGGTCTGGTTGAAACTGAATCCGGGGTGTTCACTGAAAAACCAAAGGCTGTTACCAAAACGAAGACAGCGAGACTAAAGGCGGCATCGGCTAAACCAAAGCCATCGGCCAGCCTAAAAACGGCCAAACCGAAGGGGGGTAACACCATAAAGCCAGGCACTACAAAACCAGCCAAGAAAGCCAGTACCCCATCTACCAGGGGGAAAACAGCTACACCCAGGCCCCGCAAAAAATAAACAATAATCCCCGCCCTGATCCAGAGCGGGGATTATAACCACCTTGTACTTAACCTATTTTCTGAATGTTGTCGCCTGTACGGTTTGGGCTTGCCCGGTGCGTACACAGTCGGTATAGTGTTGCTGGCAATGGCAGCTTTCGTTTGTACGGGCTTCCTTCTCCATCGGATGCCCATCATATCCATAGCGCATCAATCCCCCTATATAATCAACATAGAATCGGAGTAAACCCCGCCGTTGATACTGTTGCCAATGAACAAGTTCATGAGTAAGTAGTGCCTTATTGGTTGACTGGTCGGCACGAACAAAAATACCAAAGGGGGGAACCGTCCGGGCATTATAGTTGCCCGGTAGCTGCTTCCGGTAATAAATGACCGGTTTAGGCCGGTGGCGGGCGTGATAATCTACTAGTATAACACCAAGTAGTATAATCAGGCCAATGGGCAGTATAACCCGAATCATGGTCTATTGATTTGTTGCTTGTTATTTATTGGCCATAGCCTTAATGAGCCGGATAAACAGGATCAGGCCAAAAAACCCACCCAGGCCGATAGCTCCCCACTTGAGCCAGCGTTGCAACATCAGCGTTTGCCGCTCCGTATCGACCTCTTTATACAGCACCGTGATCTTGGCTGACTGGTATTGCATCCATTGGAGTTGGGCAACGGCCCGTTTCTGGTCATTGGCAGCCTCCGAAGCAGAAAAAACCCCTACGAGTGTCGAAATTCCCAGGGCAACGGTGCCGAACGGTGGCGGGGACAACGTTGCAATACCCAATAGTGGGGCAATCAGTTCGTCAATCGCCAGGCCCGGTTTCCGTTTGGCAATTTCTTCCATTCGAGCCTTATACTTGGGCACCGCTGCCCGAATCACCTTTAGCTTTTCCTCATACAGCCGCTCTAAATCGGCATCCGTTGCCAGGTGGCCATCGACCAGAAAAACGCCCTGACGGATCAGATCAATTTCCTGTTTGATGCTCTCATACGTAGGCAGGTAATTTTTGTCGTACCATTCGGGCGTAAGGAGCTGCTTCCATTGGAGACTATAGGGATCGTAGGTATTGGGGCCAACGTTGCGCCCAAAATCGAGTTTCGACCAGTCCACCCCCATCCAGGGGTTATCAATCTGGAGTTGTTTGTTTATCCCACTCAGGTCAATTTTCAGCGTCGATGGATCAAGATCGGGAATATCAATGTAGTAGGTAACTCCGTTATAGGTAGCCGGATATTTAGCCATAATTTTAGTCGTTAGCGAGTTTAGCAATTTGTTCCATTAGCCGATCAACCTTTGGGCTGATGCGGGCAAATTCGGCAGTAGTGAGATAGACCGGAAATTTCGATTTGGCGGCAATGTCTTTGTATTTACTCTTGTGTAAAAATTCGTTGGTAATTCCCTTTTGCCGCATCTTATCGCCTACCCACTGCTCAAATAGCCTGGCCCATAGCTCGTTATGACGGAGCCAGTAGCTATCCATTTCGCCCTTTTTGTGCAGCACGTCCACCATAATCAGGTAGCTCCGGGTTTCCTGCACGGCCCGGATAATTTCAGTCATCTGGTAGCGGAGCGAACCCGGTGTAAAGGGGTTTCTTCCCACCAGATCAGTTACCCGGCCCATCGTCAACGCCCGTGAACGGCTCGACTGATCGACATACCCACCCATCACGTAATCCAGGGCGTGGCCATACTCGTGGGCCATACTGCCTACCCCACCCGTCAGGGTAAACCGCTTCTCTTTGGGTACATCGACGCGCTGCCCGGTAAACGGGTTTTCGATATAGCGTTTGTAGCGCGTCAGGTTAATCATGTTGGTGGCTGGTTCAAAGTGGCCTGCTGCCCGCGAGTGGCCCCGTGCGCCAAAGGCAATGCCCACCAACCCATCAAAACCCAGGTTACTGTAGCCCACCACCTTTGTCAGATCATTAAAGGCAATCACCAGGGCCGAGAGGTAGTTGAGGGCATCGTCGTTGGTGAGCCAGTTCCCGAACTCGATACCTTTGAGCCGGAACTTAGCCACAGCCCGGTTAATGTCATCGAGGGTTACTTGCCGTTTGGTTTTAGAGAACCCTTTATAAATCTGGGTAAAGCCATTCTGTTTCCAATAGTCATCCAGGCGGCTCCCTACGGCGGTAGCGGTGTTGGTATCTACCAGAAACTTATTGCTGGCAAAGGCCAGTTGCAAGCCTAACCGGGCTTCTTTGGCATTGACGGGGGTTATGGGCGTTTTTAGTTTCATGGCTGCTTACCGAAAGAGTTTTATCATAGCGGGCAGTACTACCCCCGCACAAATGCCGAGGCCAAAGGCAGTGACCCGCTGTAGCCACACAAACCGCCGGGCATCATCGACCAGTTTGCCAAAGTCATGCACCTGGAGCTGCGATTGCCCCAGGCGGGAGCCGCTGCGCTGAACCCCCGCTCCGGCCTGAACCAGCAACCGACGTGCTGCCGCCAGGGAATCCCGAACAGTCTGGGTTTGGCCCTGGGTACGCTCAACGGTGCGTTGCAGGGCCAGTTCACATTCGCCGATTACCTGGGCCTGTGCCGTAATGATCTCATCCACCGTTGCCAGATCGAGCGACAACAGGGCAGAGCGGGCCAGTTCCAGCCGCAAGTACTCACTGCGCTTAATCAAATACCCCGAATCGGGGAAAATCGAGTGTGCCGGGTTACGAATCGGTAACGGGATTAGCCCTGAAGCACCGGCGTTGTGACGGGTGTAATCAGGAATCGTATCGGGTAAGATAACGGACGGAGCAATGCCCCGTCCGTATGCTGCCGATACAGTTAGTAACCCTACTAAAAGAAGGTGGAGCCTGGTCATGGCCTAAGTCGTTTTTGAGCGTCGATGATGCGTTGTTTATCCTGATTATAGCGGGCCAGGGGCGGCTACCTTTGCCTTTGCCGGTGTAACCAGGTAGCTATAATCAGCCTGAATCCGCTGTACTGAATCGGCTAACTGAGTGAGCGATCCGTCCACGTCATCGACGCGGGTAATGGCCAAGGTCAGCACCCGGCGCGTATCGGCCAGTTCCCGCCTGATCTGAATCAGATCGGTTTGTACCTGACGGGCAGTTTCTTTCGCTTCGGCCAGATCACGCCCGGCGCGGCTTGGCCGGAAGAGTTCGGTATAGCCTACCCAGGCCACCAGCCCCACTACCGCGACCGGCAGGAGGTAGCGGGCTGCGTTGCTCAATATTAACTTTATCAGTAGTTTAGCACCCATGACGACAAAATCAAACCAGTTACCAAAAAATACGACGTTTACCTTACCTCCCGGCTTGCGGGTTGAACTCTTTTGGCAGACCAGCAACTGTGACCATTTTATGGACAATTACCGGGCTGACTTATTGGCACCTACCGCTAAATCGCGGTTCCATAACTTAAAATTCAGTCAGGTATCCCGGATGTTATCGGGTAATGTCTATGTTGACCATGTTCCCAAATCCGATAATCCGAATAAGTACTACGCTATTGCGCTATTTGGTGGAAAGTACTATTTCACTACCTTTATTCTTGAATCTCGAACCGACTGCCATAATACCCTGTTTGCTGTTATTATCACCTCCTATATCACCTATGAAGACCGTCATATCCAAAAACTCCGGGACTACCTCGAAACCCTCAAAAAACGGTTCGGCAACTAAGCAGGGTATCTTACCCGGAAAAGGCCCCTGGGTTCGCTATAGGGGTAAGTGGTACACCAAAGACGATGCCGGACAGATGGTGCCTATCAATAACACCCTCTAAGTAGGTGCAGCTACAGACTGTGGCTGGTTTTTGTGTGTTTGTTTATATCGCCACTCGCCAATTTGTCTCCCAAAGAGGGTAGCCCCCCCGTATAATACGGCACCGGCGGGCAAGGTGCCAGTAAGAGCCAGGACAATAAGCCAGGGTATTCCCCCGGCATACGTAAGGATTAAACCTTTGCCCCAGTCACCTTTGGGTACGGCGGCAACCAGGGCGGCCCAATAGCCTACTGATCCCACCAGGGCTATAGTATTTCGTTTGGCATCGAAGTGTTTGAATGACTTGATAAATAAAAACAACAGCACGACAACGACGATACCCTCACCGATCAGGATGGGTAGTTGCCTGGCAGTGTCCTGGGCCATTTGCTGCTTCATGTAATCCGTATTAGGGGCAACGGAAGGGGGTAGTTCGTTCATATTCTTAGCTTAAATACAATACAGGATTGAGGTAATTACCCTGGGCATCGCGCAGGGTGAAATGAAGGTGTGGCCCCGTTACCTGGCCCGTTGCTCCTACATCGGCTAGGTGCTGCCCCTGGGTTATGTGGTCGTTCAGCTTGACGAGGTAGGCACTCAAATGAGCATAGCCCGATACAACCCCGTTGTTGTGCAGCACCAGCAACTGTTTCCCCCCGATAGCGTTGGTATAGAGCTTGATGACCTGGCCGCTGGCCGGTGCCAGAACGGGCGTACCCACTGCGCCAGCCAGATCAATGCCATTATGAAACTCCGCCTGACGGGTAATAGGGTGGGTGCGGTTGCCAAACGCCGAAGTGATAGTTACCTGGGTTAGCGGATACCGCATTTTCAGGCTGATTGCCGGTTTGGTGGTCACTGGCACAGCGGCCCGGCGATGCAGCAGCACCGCCATCACAGCAGCCGTGACCAGCAGCCCCGGAATGAGGTAGTGTAGGGAGAGTTTTCCTTTCATGCCGTTTTGCGTTTACCGGCAGTATGCCGGGTGTTGGCCAGCTTCCGGCCCGTCGTTTCAGGTTTCACTGCTTTGGGCGTTCGCCCGTATTTGTGCGTAGCTGCTCATAGGATTGGGGTTTGCTGTTTACCGAGTTTGAGCGATACCAGTACCAGGGCGAACAGGCCCGGCACGATGGCCCAGGCCCGGCGACCTAGGGCGAACAGGCCACAGGCACCGACAACGAACAGGACCAGGGCCAGGTTTTCAGCCGTAACGGGGGGTAGGCTCTGGTACCATACCGCCAGGGTTGACGATAATCCGGCACCCAGCGTAGGCAGGTTGGGGGGTAGGGTAGCCGGAATGGGTTGGCACCGGCCAATACTTGTCAATACCGCCCCTTTCCAGGCTTCGGAATACGATGCCCAATCGACGGGCTGCATGTGTATTTTATCCTCCCGGTCGGCCCGTTGCGCCCGCAAAGCCACTTCTACATTGGCCCCTGGGTAGGTGTTGGGGGTGGTCTGGATCACGTCGGCAATGGCCGCGTTGATGTGGCTTACGTCGATGGCGGCACCCGCGTCCTCGTGGGCCAGCAGAAAGGCCAGGGCAGGCATACCGACCGTTTGCCGGGTGTACTCAATCACCGTTTGCAGGTGTTGTTTGAAGACTTCGCGGCTATTGCCCCGGTCATTAACCCCATGATGCACCAGCACGGCCCGCAGGCCGGTTACGGGAAGATACCGTTCCAGAATGGCCCGAAACGGCTTGTAAGGCATTCCCCGGTTGTATTTGATGAATCCATGATCGAAGGGAATATTCTTGATAACCTGGTAGTTCTGTTGTACCTGGCTCCCGCCAAACGCGCTGTTAAAGAGCAGTATCGGCACGTTTAGGCTCGCTGCGAGCTTGTTGCCCAGCATTGCCCAGGCATACGGCCCGTTGCCATACGGCCCGATTTTGGTAGTAGTGCTGACGGGGGTAAAGGCCAGGGGCAGGGCGTTGATCTCAAAATCGGGTTGGCTAAAGTTGACACACCGAACCCTGGGATCAGGGTTATCGTAGATCGCAAAATCATCCCCCTGAGCGACCGAATGGCCCCAAATGGCAAACACTTCACCCACGCCTACCCGATCCACGGTAGCCTTAGCGACTGTCCCGCCCGATAGGTCAATATCCAGCCGGTAATCACCACCAACGGCGGTCAATCCGGCCCTATATTCGCCTGCATCGGCGGACAGCGTTACCCAATCCATAGCGGCTCCCCCCTGCACAGGTACAAGCCGCACCCTTGCCAGGCTTTTGCCTGTGGGTGTTTCGGTTGGATCATACACGGTTTTGAACAGAACCGGAATAACGGCCTTATTTCGGTTGTCGCGCTGAAAAATCTGGCCGGGTAAAGGAGAGGTAACTTGTATCGTTGCCATGACAGGAGCAGGGGTTATAGGTTCAGGTTGGCACCGGGTCAATAACCAGGCCAGGGTCAGGTATCCAAGTAGGGCTACACACCGGATCAGCAGCTTAGTGGCTGCCGACATGGGAGGTTAGGGGTTAGGTTAGCGTTTCGAGCAGGCCGTTTTTACCGACCAGCTTGGTAATGTAATTGGCGGTTTCAGCCCCGCCCCTGGCGTGAGCCAGATTAATCATCTGATCGACACTGGCCGCTTTGGGCTTCCAGAAATAGCCCGCATTATAGCGACTCACCACTATATCCAATCGGCCTTTTTCTTCGTCCAGGAGTTGACCGAGCATCATAGCCCCCAGCAAAATATTTACTTCCGGTGGGCTATACATACTGGCCGTTACCCTCGTGTTCCCCGCTGCCGGATCAGACAGATACCGCAGTTTGAGAATGGTATCGAGCCGGGTACCCAGATACGTCCGTAGAATCGCTATTTCGTCGGTAGTCAGGCGTTTGCCCTTCTTTTCGAGGTGAATAACCGTTGTGACCGTATCGGGGGTAAGTTGCATTAGACCCACCGCTCCGGCTGGTGACACAACATTGGGTTTGCCCGCCGATTCAATGAAGATGATTGATTCGATGAGCGAAACGGGTACGTTGGTCAGCCGGGATGCCTGGCTGATGTATGGGCCAAATTGCGCCTGGATTCCCTGCACCACCGCCCGATTAGCCGCTGCCTGAACCGGGGTATAGTAGCTTTTGGGGGTCATGGGGATTGGCACCGTCTGCCGGTTAGTCAGCGTCAGGCGGTTGGTCAGTTTGGTCAGGCCAGTCAGCAGGGTTGTCGTGAAGCTCATACGGTTACTTTCTGAAAATCCACTTCACGGGTATCTTTCTGGCGTTTGGCGGCACTGTTGACCACCCACCACAGCAGCGCACTGACCCCGACAACGGCAGCCCCCACACCAAGCACTTTAGGATTAGCTGATTTCATGGTTCCAATTAAGTTGGAGAGATTGTTTGCAGATACTTACCATTACCATCAAATACGTATTTATACGGGCCAAACGGAGGAATATCTCTGTACGAAACAAGTTCAAACCCACCGCTGGCAACTGTATTCAGTCGATACGAACCACAACCCAACGCACCAGGCCTAGGGTCTATATAGTCGCCGTTTGGTTTAAATTGCAGTAGAATCGGTTCTTTCGTAGAATAGTTTTTACTGCCAAGCGACACCGCATACCCCTCAATACCCGTCGTATTCTGCTTTACGGTTACGTACCAATCGGGGTGTAGTGTTGTATCTGTTTTGGTGTTGGCGGATTCGCCAAACAGGGCTTTTTTCAAGTTAGCCTTGTTGACAGCCAGCCGCTTGGCCCCGCTCTTTTGTTCGTACCGTTTCCAGCGAACAACCCCTGTAATAGCGATTAGAACCACGGCACCAGCAATGCCCCATAGTATATTTTTCA
>JBBQUC010000151.1:0-8288 GCA_038212815.1 Cytophagales bacterium | reverse complement strand
TCAGCTGTTGGGCTATACGGCAGTAGCCTATAAACTGCCTGCTATGTTGTTCTTTTTGGGGGGAGTAGCCTACACTTACGCTTTTACCCGCCTGTTTTACCGGAAAATCACCGCCCAACTGGCCGCGCTGATTGTGCTCACTGCCTTCCACGGGGTGTTGTCTAATGCCGATGTGCGGGCCGAGCCGTATCTGCTGGGGCTAGTTATCGGTGCTGTGTATCACTTTGCCCGGTTGTACCGCCACAATCGCCCCGCCGATCTGCTGCTGGGAGCCTTGCTGACAGGGTGTGCCCTGATGACTAAAGGGCTGTTTGTGGGTGTGCCCATTGGCGCGGGCCTGGTGGTTCACTGGCTAATCAGCAACGACTGGCGCGAACTGCTGCGTCCGCGCTGGTATATAGCCGTGGCTGTAGCCCTACTCTGTACCCTGCCCGAACTCTATTGTCTGTATGCCCAGTTCGATAGCCACCCCGAAAAAATAGTGTTTGGCCAAACGGGCGTATCAGGTATCCGATTTTTTTTGTGGGACAGTCAGTTTGGGCGGTTTTTCAATACCGGCCCCATTAAAGGCGCGGGCGAGCCGACCTTTTTTCTGCATACCACTCTCTGGGCGTTTCTGCCCTGGTCATTGCTGCTCTACGCGGCTGTTGGGCGGATTATAGCGGCACTGGTGAAGCAACGGCGGTCGGCTATCGCGCCGGAATATATTTCGTTGGGGGCGGCCCTGGCTACCTTCGCTCTCTTCTCGCTGTCGGGGTTTCAGTTGCCGCACTACATCAACATTGTGTTCCCGTTCTTCGCCGTGCTGACGGCTAATTTCCTGACGGCCCTTACTCCCCTCGGCCTGCGTCGGTGGACGGTGGTGCAAACGGGCAGTGGTATAGTGGTGCTACTCATCATGGGTGCGCTGCTTTATTTTTTTCAGCCTGCCCATGCAGTCTGGGGCTGGGTATGGCTGGCAATTATCAGCGTGGTTACGGTCTGGCAATTTCGGGGTGGTACACTCAACACACTGGTGGGCCGTTCAATAGGCAGTATGGTGGCCTTGTTTGGGGTTTGGAACGTGCTGTTCTACCCTTCGCTAATGGAGTATCAGGCGGGGATGAAAGCTGCTGAGTGGGTGAATGCCTCTCAACCCATCAGTCGTCCAACGGCTATATATGGTCAGCGGGCGTGGTCGTATGAGTTTTATGTGAACCGTCCCGTTGCCTATATTGAGTATGGAGCTACAGCAGGGGCAACTTCGTTACCCACACAGGCTGCTCAATCGCCACTGCTGCTGCTGACCTCTGCCCAACGTGCCGACTCGCTGGCCAAAACCGGCCTGGTGGTGCGCCAGCTGGCCCGCTTCCCGTATTACCACGTTAGCCTGCTCACCGCCACTTTTCTGAACCATACCACCCGTTCGGCCACCCTCGACCCCTGGGTTATCGCCGAAGTCCGCGCCCGCTGAGTGTCCGTTTTCGGCCATATACCTGTCCGAAAACGGACAGTTGTAGGCATTATTAGCGGATAAACGCTTGATACCCAACATAGATTTTTCTCTGGCACGGGGATTGAACAAGGTAGGGTATCACGGACTTACAAAATCTATGGATCGCGCATTACCTAAACGTTTCTGGACTCCCCAACGCACAGCACTCATTGGCGGGGGAACGCTGCTGGTGGCTTTGCTAGCCTATACTTTTTTGTTTGCCGACCGGCGGTCGAAGCTCAACGTGGAGCGCGACAAGATTACCGTGTCGGAGGTGACTACTGGCCCTTTCGAGGATTTTATTGCCGTTACAGGCGTGGTGCTACCGCTCAAAACCATCCGGCTCGATGCCATCGAAGGCGGGTATGTTACTCATAAACTGGTAGAGGGTGGTGTGCAGGTGAGTCAGGGGCAGATTTTGCTGAAACTCGAAAACCAAAGCCTGAAACTGAGTTTTCTGCAATCGGAGACCGAAGCCAACCGACTGGTCAACGATTTGCAAAACACCCGGCAGCGGTTGCAGATCGAACGCTTCAACCTTCGCAAAACGCTGGCCGACCTGGATGTGCAACTCGATCAGGCAAAAGATACCTACGACCGGCAGGCTAAGCTCTATAAAGACAAAGTTGTATCGGAAGAAGACTACCTGCGGGCTAAGCGCGTGCATGACCGCCTGATAGAACAACGCAAAATTGAAATCGAATCGCAGAAATATCAGGAAGAAAATGCCCGGCTCCAGATTAAACAATTAGAGAGTACACTGCAACGCACGCAGCGAAATGTGGCTCTTTGGCAACAGACCCTGGATAACCTGGTGGTGAAAGCCCCCGTGTCGGGGCAGTTATCGAGCATTGACGTGGAGGTAGGCAGCAACATCAACCGGGGCCAAAACATTGGGCAGATCGACGACCTGAATGGTTTCAAAATGCGCGTGGGGGTCGATGAGCATTATATCAGCCGTGTGTTTTCGGGTCTGCCCGGCTCATTCGAGTTCAACGGCAAAATGCATGAGCTGTCCATTACACGGGTCTATCCCGAAGTGAAAAACGGACGGTTCGAGGTCGATATGATTTTTAAGGGGGGCATTCCACCGGCAGGGATCAAGCGGGGGCAATCGTCGCCTATTCAGTTAGAGTTAGGCAAAGCAGCCAAAGCTACCCTGCTGCCCGTAGGCGGGTTCTTCTCCGATACAGGCGGTAACTGGGTCTATGTGGTCGATAAATCGGGCAAGCGGGCTACCAAACGCACCATTACGCTGGGCCGTAAAAACCCGGAGTTTTATGAGGTGCTGACCGGCCTGCAACCTGGTGAGCAAGTCATTACCAGCAGCTACGAGAATTTCGGTGATAATGAAGTACTTGAGTTTTAATAAAAACCATGCTGAACAACTTCTTTAAAATCGCCATCCGGAATCTGCTGAAGCAAAAGCTTTTTGCCAGCTTCAACATTTTAGGCATCTCCATGGGGATTGCCTGTAGTGTGGTAGTTTATCTGCTCATTCAGCATCAGTTTAGCCAGGATGCATTCCATACCAATGCCCCTACTACCTTCCTGGTCAATCATATACGAACCACTAACGGACAGCCGGAGCGGTGGATTACTTCGCCCGATGCCATCGGCCCGGCTCTGCAAACCGACGTAGTGGAGGTAAAGCAGTTCGTACGGTTTCAGGGTAACTCTGCTATAGTGAAGCAGGGCAACAACGTTTTTCACGAATACATCCACTTCACTGACCCTAACTTCTTCAACCTGTTCAGTTTCCCACTACAGGCAGGTACTGCCGACCCGCTCAGTGCCCCCGACGGCATTGTGCTGTCGGATGCAGCCGCCCGGAAGTATTTCGGCGGTAAGGAAGCTGTTGGTCAGGTGCTTACTATTTTGTTCGATGGAAAAACGAAGCAGACGTTCACTGTAAAGGCCGTAGCGGCTCCTTTCCCCAACACGGCCAGTTTTAGCTTCACTATGCTGCTGAATTACGAAGTTGGCAAAACTCTCGGCTGGAACGATAATGACTGGACACGGCCGGTGCAGGCAACATTTATCCAGGTCGAAAAACCCGCCGATGTGGGTAAAGTTACTGCAGCCCTGACGCGGTTCGTAAAACGCTATAACGACGCAAACGGTCAGGCACCCATCAACTCATTTTATCTGGATAATCTGCTCGACGTGTCAAAAAATGGGTACCAAACCCGGTATTCCTTTGCCAGTGGCACCTCGCCAACGGGCATGATTATTCTCGGCGTTCTGGCGGCTTTAGTGCTGTTTATGGCCTGCTTCAATTTTATGAATTATACCATTGCTACGTCGGTGACGCGGTTCAAAGAAATTGGCGTTCGGAAAGTACTCGGCAGCACCCGTAAACAGCTTATCCGGCAATTTATCGGCGAAAACCTGTTCGTGGGCTGTATTGCCCTCGGACTGGGCCTGCTACTGGCGGGTACGCTTTTTCTGCCCACGTTCCGCGTGCTTATCGACTTTCCCCAGCTCCGTTTCAACCTGCGCGAAAACTGGCAGCTACTCCTTTTTCTGCTTGCGCTGATAGGGACGATCAGCCTGTTGTCGGGTTTTTATCCATCGGTCTATGTTAGTGGCTTCAATCCCATAACCGTACTGAAAGGGCAACAACGTATCAAGGGTACCAATGGACTGGTGCGGACGCTGCTGGTAGCGCAGTTTGGCTTAGCTATGTTTACGGTAGCTGCTGCTATCCTGACTACCCAAAACGCGCAGTTTCTCAGGAATATGGATGTGGGGTACCAACCTGCCAGGCTGATGGTATTGCAAACAGAGAATGAGCAAGCCTTCAATCAGCTTCGCGATGCCGCTACCCGCCTGCCGGGCGTAACCCAGGTAGCCGGTTCTCAGGACCAGATTGGCCGAACGGGCGATCATGTAACGACGCTTGAATTTGGCGACACCAAATCGACTGCCGAAGTATTCCGTGTCAGCGCCGATTACCTGCAACTGCTGGGCCTTCGGCTGGAACAGGGGCGTAATTTTCTGCCCAATTCTCCGGCAGAGGCCACTAATTCGATTGTAGTTAACCGGGCGTTGGTGAAAGCAATGGGCTGGGCGTCGGCGGTAGGCAAACAGGTACGGATGAACAATAAAATCTGTCATATAGTCGGGGTAGTCGATGACTTCAATTACCGTTTCTTCTACATCAAAATTGCCCCCTGCATTCTGCAAATGAACCTCCCTGCCGACAATCGGGTGCTGACCCTGAAAGTCGATACAGACGATATAGCTCAGTTGACAGCCAAACTAAAACCCGTCTGGCAACACGCCATGCCCGATGTTCCTTTTGCCTTGCAGCAGCAGACCGAAGTTTATAGAAGCAGCTATGACGATTCGCGCCGGGTGAAAGATATTTTTACGTACGTGGCATTTCTGACGCTACTCATTTCGGCAATGGGCCTGTTTGCCTTAGTTTCGCTCAACATTGCTAAAAGGACGAAAGAAATCGGCATCCGCAAAGTGCTGGGAGCCTCAGCTTACAGCATCGCCAATCTACTGAATCGGGAGTTCCTGCTCCTGATAACCATAGCGGGGGTTATCTTTTTACCCCTGGCTTTTTTAGCCCTGAAAGGCTTGCTGGAAAGTGAATATCCGTATCACATTCCAGTTACGGCCTGGGCGTTCATCAGTACGCTGGGGGTAATGTTGTTGCTGGCAATAGTAACGATTGGCTCCCAGGTTTTTAAAATCGCCACTTCCAACCCGGTCAAGGCACTACAAACAGAATAAAAAAATGATCCAAACTGTTAACCTCCAGAAACTCTTCGCAACCGAAGAGGTAGAAACCACCGCCCTAAACGGCATCTCGATGGATGTCAAAGACGGCGAATTTGTTGCCATCATGGGGCCGTCGGGCTGCGGCAAATCAACGCTGCTCAACATTCTGGGCCTGCTCGATAACCCTAGTTCGGGTGAGTACAATTTTTACGGCACAGAAGTGGCTAAAATGACGGAGAGGCAACGGGCGCAGCTTCGTAAGGGCAGCATTGGCTTTGTGTTCCAGAGCTTTAACCTCATCGACGAGCTGACCGTTTATGAGAATGTAGAACTGCCGCTACTGTACTTGAAAACCCCCCCCGATGAGCGCAAAGCCCGCGTAGAGGAAGCCCTCACCCGCATGGCTATTATGCACCGGCGCAATCACTTCCCCCAGCAGCTATCGGGCGGGCAGCAGCAGCGCACCGCCATTGCCCGGGCGGTAGTGGCTAAACCCAAGCTTATTCTGGCCGATGAGCCGACGGGTAACCTCGATTCGGTCAATGGTGAAGAAGTGATGAAGCTATTAAGCGAACTGAACAATGAAGGTACTACCATTATTATGGTGACGCACTCGCCCTACGATGCCGGTTTTTCGCACCGGATAGTGAACCTGTTCGATGGCAAAGTGGTGACCGAGAATTTTCACGTGTAGCCGCCAACCCCAATGGTAGGTTAGAGAAACGCGTTCAGATCGAGGTTCAGTACCTCGGAAAAAGAGGTTTCGGTCGTCAGGCCACCGTCGCCAAGTCGGTAGCGAAGCCATTGATGGGTTTTGTAATTATAGATGAAGCCCTCGATGATTCCATACAATTCGCCGTCGATAAGTTTGACGACTTTGCTGATATCGTGCTTAAAACCAGTGTTTTTGCAAACCTCGACAATAACGCATACCTGCTCTGCTTCGTGATCGTACAACACAACATCGGGAACCGGAGCCGCATATTCTTCCACGAGTATCGTTTCGGGTAACGGCTCATACGGAATCTGGCCTGACCGATAAAAGGGATATAAACCCGCTGTCAGTCGTGCAATTACGCTTTGGTGCAGAATAGACCCATACACGCCATCATCCTGAAGAATAGTGCGCGATGCCGATGGAAACGGGTATTGCTGCATGGCTTGATAGATTGGCAAACAAGATTTTGATAACCAAAGATACAAATAAACTAACCACTCCTATGCTTCGCAACTACCTCAAAATCGCCCTTCGCCAACTATGGAGAAACCGACTGTTTACGGGCCTAAACGTGTTGGGGCTTTCCATCGGCATTGCTGCCTGTTGGCTTATTTTCCAGATGGTGAGCTATGAACTTAGCTTCGATGCCGACCACCCCAATGCCAACCGGATTTATAAGATTGTCAGCCTGTTTAATTTCGAGGGTAAAAACAGTGGCAATGCGGGCGTACCCAAACCGTTGGCCGGGGCTATCAGAAAAGAAGTAGGCGGTATTGAAACCGTAGTGGGTTTACACGAACAATATGTCACAAGTTTGCAAGTACCGCAGGCAATAGGGAAGCCGATGGTTTTTGACGATATCGACCGGGTTGTTGCTACTACCGGCGATTATTTCAAACTCGTGCCGTATCGGTGGTTAGCGGGAGACGCAGCCAATCAGCTCACCAAACCCAATCAGGTGGTGCTGACCAAAAGCCGCGCCGAACGGTATTTTCCTAACCAGACACCCGCCCAAATGATGGGTAAAACGGTACTGTATTGGGACACGCTGGCGGTGGAAGTAACAGGCATTGTGGCTGATGTAGGCCGTTCGACCTCATTCGCTGATCAGGAGTTTTTGTCGTTAGCCACGATCCAAAAAGGGAACCTGGCGAAAGAGTTTACTGAAGCCTGGGGAAATACGAACTCAAACGATCAACTTTATTTACTGGCTGAGACAACGGCTGACCCTAACCAATTAAGTAAAAAAATCAATGCCTTATCGGCTAAATATTCAGCCGCAGAATTCAAAAAGTGGGGCGATTTCTCCCGAAAACACCAGCTATTACCACTCAAAGATGTTCATTTTGGGATAGACTTTACGGATAATAACCGTAAAGCTAATCGCACCGTTTTATATGCGCTGCTGGGCCTGGCGGTGTTTTTATTAGTGTTGGCAATCATCAATTATGTTAACCTCAGCACGGCTCAACTACCCCAACGGGCCAAAGAAATTGGGATTAAAAAAACGTTGGGTAGTCCCCGGATGCAACTCATTGCCAACTTTTTAGGCGAAACCGCCCTCGTTACGCTTTTAGCCTGTGTACTGGCCTATGGCTGGATGCAACTGTTTACCAACTCGTTTGGTGATTTACTACCCGAAGGGATACAGCTTTACCAAAATCCGCTACAGACATTGGGCTTTATGACGTTGCTGATTATAGTCGTAGCCTTCCTGTCGGGCTGGTATCCGGGTTTACTGATTACCCGATTCCAGCCTACGCAAATCCTGCGCGGACACCTGAGTGCTGGGATTGGTAAAACCCGGTTTACGCTCCGTAAAAGCCTGATTGTTTTTCAGTTTGTGGTAGCACAGGCATTTATTATCGGTACCCTAATCTGGAACCAACAACTGCATTACGCCCTCACGGCTGAGTTGGGTTTTAAGCGGGAGGCTATTTTTACGGTTCAGGTACCCTGGAAATTATTGGAAAACCCAGCCTATAAAGGCAAACAGTTCGCCCTCAAACAAGAATTTAAGCGGCTACCCGAAGTGGGTGCCGTAAGCTTGGGAAATCCTCCCTTCAACCAATCTTTTTCGAGCAATACGCACAAATACAAGGGCAGAAAAGGCGAAGTAGAACGTAACGTCTATCGTAAATACATGGATAATGAGTTGGTTGGGCTTTACGGCATGAAACTACTCGCAGGACGCAACCTACAAATCAGCGACACCACCAATGAATATGTGATTAACGCTACTGCCGCCCGCGCGTTTGGGTTTGCAAGTCCGCAGGATGCCATTGGCAAGCAGTTGACAGAAAATGGGAGTAACAAACCTATTCCTATTGTGGGCGTAGTCAGCGATTTTCACACAGCCTC